>NZ_QUKZ01000010.1:0-98632 GCF_003481355.1 Dorea sp. OM07-5
TACGCAACGATTGCTTTCATTTTCTCTGGTAAATTGCTCATGTTTTTTCCCTCCTATACTTGAAACATACACTTATATCAAAAAGATCTGCCCTGCGCAGTCTTTTTGTATACTTTGCTATTTATACATAACGCCAGGCACAAAAGTCCTAAAAGCTACGAAACTCTTTTCTCTTGTCCCTGGCATTATAATATCATCTAACTATTCACGGATACGATCTCCGGTCTCAATATCAAACAAGTGTGTTTTTTCTCCACGAACTTCCAGTTTGATAATATCTCCGGCTTTATATCTTGTCTCATCATCCGTGATAATCATCAGAAGCGATTTTCCTACACGGATACCAATTCTTCTCTCGTCACCGAGGTTCTCAAATGTTGCAACCTCTTCCGGTGTTCCTTTGGAGTGCTCTCCTCCAATCATAACGTCCATAGGACGAACACCCATTTTACATTTGAATCCATTGCTTACTACATTGTAGTAACGTTCCGGAACCTGGATCTTCAGGTTACTGTCTTCGAATGTGAAGAAGAAGTGCTCTCCGTCTCCAACAATCGTTGTCTCCATAATGTTCATCGGAGGCTCACCGATAAAGGATGCAACGAATTCATTTACCGGATCATCATATACTTCTGCCGGTGTTCCATACTGCTGAAGGACACCAAAGTTGATGATCGCTATCTTATCTGCCAGCGACATCGCCTCTAACTGGTCATGTGTTACATAAACCGTTGTACATTTGATATCATTGATCAGACGTTTGATCTCTGTACGCATTGCCTGACGTGCTTTACCATCCAAGTGGGAAAGTGGCTCATCCATGAGCAGCAGTTCCGGACGACGGATAATCGCACGAGCAATATTTACACGCTGTTTCTGTCCACCGGATAATTTAACCGGCATTTTGTCAAGCAGGTCATCACACTGCATGAGTGGTGCGATCTCACGGACACGTTTGTCGATCTCTGCTTTGTCTACACCTTTTGCTTTTAAGTTGAAAGCAATATTATCATATACGGTAAGAGGCGGATACATCGCATAATCTTCGAACGCCAGACCGATATGTCTGTCCTTCGGATGAAGATCATTTACAAGTGTGTCTCCGATGTATATTTCTCCTTTTGTGATGTCCTCCAGACCGGCTGTCATACGAAGCGTTGTTGTCTTACCACATCCGGAAGGTCCGAGGAAAGCGATAAATTCACCCTGCTCAGCGACAAGATTCAGATCTTTTACCGCATAATCATTTGGTTTTGCACCTTTTTTCTTCTTACCCTGATTGTCATAACGTTTATAAAGATGTTTGATAGTTAATCCTGCCATACTCTTATCCCTCCTGTTCTGCTGCTAACGCTTTCACAGCCGCTTCTCTGTATCTTGTCAAATATTCCTGAGTCTCTGCGTCAAAGAACATAGCATGATCTAACTTCATATCTACATATATATCCTGGTCAATCTTAACTGTCAGTCCGTTCGGTGCGATCATACGAAGCTGCAGTCCGTCTTCTACGTCAGCTACGATAACGGCTTTGTTACCGATACTTTCGTAACTGTAAACGCTACACTTCATATAGCCTTCCTTCGGCTCAAATGAATAAGTAAGATTTTGTGGTCTCATACCGATATCTACGCGATCCAGTCCAAGTTCATCCAGTTTTGCATACAGATCATCCTCATGAGGAAGATCATATTCTTTTCCATTTGCTTCCAGCGTGAACTTATATGTATCGTCGGCTTTTTTGATTGCTCCGGTGATGATATTGATCTCCGGATCACCCATCAGTTCTGCAACGAACTCGTTACATGGCATATAATAAATCTCATCTCCGGTACCAACCTGAACCACTTTACCCTCATTGATAATAGCAATTCTGTCACCAAGTGACATAGCTTCCATGAAGTCATGTGTTACGTATACAGATGTTGTTCCGAAGTTTGCCTGGATCTCTTTTAACTCAGTACGCATGGAGTTACGAAGTTTTGCATCCAGATGTGCCAAAGGCTCATCCATCAGATATACTCTAGGAGAACGTACAAGTGCACGTCCCATGGCAACACGCTGTTTCTGTCCATTGGACAACTGACTCGGAAGACGCTCTAACAGATAGTCCATCTTCATCATCTCAGCAACTTCTGTAATTTTCTTTTTGATATATTCTTCATCTCTCTTGTATAATTTGCTTCTAAGCGGAGATGCCATATTATCATAAACTGTCATCTGCGGATACAATGCATAGTTCTCAAATACCATTGCTGTATCTCTGTGTGCAGCATCAGTCAGGTTTTCAACCTTTCCGTCAAATTTGATCACACCCTCTTCCGGAAGCTGGATTCCGGCAATGCAGTTCAGGATTGTTGTCTTTCCTGCACCGGCAGGTCCAAACAATACGAAGAACTCTTTATCTTTGATATCCAGGCTTACTCCATCAAGAGCTGTAACTTTTCCGAATTTTTTAGTAACATTTTCCAATTGTATTCTTGACATATTCTCACCTCTATCCCTTTACTGCACCGAAACTCAGACCACGAACCAGATGTTTCTGGATACACAGTGCGAAAATGATTGCCGGCAGAGCGGATACGGCTGCTGCTACAGCAAGCTGTCCATAGTGTGCACTGTCTGTTCCAAGGAACTTTGTGATCGCTACAGTGATCGGCTGAACGTTTGTACCTCCAAGCATCAACGGGAATGTAAAACTGTTCCATGCGAAGATAAATGCAAGGAGCGCAGCGGATACAAGACCCGGTTTGATAAGTGGTACAAGGTTCTTAAAGAAGATCTGATACCAGGAATATCCGTCTACCTGGGCTGCATACTCAATCTCAACAGAAATATCTTCGAAGTATCCTCTTACTACCCAGATCAGAAGCGGCATAGAGATTAATTGGTATACCCAGATCAGTCCAAAGTAAGAATCATAGATTCCTAATCTCTGATAGATCATGAACAGTGGTAATACTACCAGGATCTCAGGTGCGAATTTGAAAGAAAGAATCTGGAATGCGATATCTTCTTTCTTCTTGAAGTTGTATCTTGCAAGGGCATATGCTGCCGGTACACCTGCAAGTACGGAAATCAAAACTGCTCCTCCGGATACGATCAAACTATCTAACATATATTTCATATAATCTGTGTGAAGTAATACTTCCTTGTAGTTTGCAAGTGTTGGTGTAAATACAAATGTTGTTGTATACATCTCCGCATCTGACTTAAATGTCAGGATCAGCATCCAGATCAGCGGAAACAGAGCAAATATTGAATATATGGCTAAAAGTCCATTCTGAACTATACGGCCTAATCTTTTTGAAGCTGTACTCATGCTTAACATCCTTTCTATGTGAAAATAATCTTGTTTTCCAGTAACCTGTTATTCTTCCAGACCTGCTGCCTGTTTCTGTGCAGCTCTCTGTCTCTTAACGATCTGTTTTGCAATGATATTAATGAATACCCACAATACCAGGATGTACGGAAGTGCATATCCGAATTTCTGGAACTGGAATCCTGTCTGATAAGCGGTCAGTGACAGGTTCATAAGTGTATCTCCAGGGCCTCCCTTTGTCAGAGCGAAGATAACGGCATATTCCTGTAATGCTGCCATCAATCTGAACAGGAGTGCAATATATAAACTTGGTTTTAACATTGGCAGTGTCAGGTTACGGAAGTTAAACATTGTACTTCCTCCATCGATCTTAGCAGATTCGAATGGTGACTTCGGCAGTGACTGCAGACCTGCAAGTACAAGTAACATACAGAATGATGTGTTAACCCATACATCGATCATAACTGCTGTCATAAGTGCAGTCTTCGGACTTGCTGCCCAAGGGAATCCGACAATACCAAAGATGTTCAAGAATTTTTCGATAATACCAACGGAGTTGTTCAGCATCAACTGCCAGATGATCGTAGCTGTTACAGGTGCAACCATCAGCGGGAAGATCAATGCAACTCTCATAATCTTTGAAAATCTGTTGTTCAGGTTGTTGAGGATAATTGCTACCCCCATTCCTAATCCCATCTCAATTGCTGTACTAAAGAATGCATATTTAATTGTTACCCATGTTGCTTTTAAGAATTCTTTCGATGCCAGAATCTGTGTCCAGTTTCTTAATCCTACAAAACTATATGTTGGCATTCTGAAAGAGAAGTTTGTAAGTGAATAGTAAATTGCCATTACGAAAGGAATCATAATACCTATAGTAATGATTAGAGCAGGTGCCACAATCATATACGGAAGTGCTTTTGTTTTAAAAGGCACCACATTCAGCTCACTCGCAGCGGCACTGTTCTTATTCTGTTCTTTCATCCTAGTTCCTCCAATCAAAAATATTTAACATCCGGTACGGAGTTCTCACAATTTCAAAAGTAAAATCGAGGAGGGTCAGGTAACCCCTCCTCGACTCTAACCCTTAATATGTACGATTATGTCCATTTCGTACTTCAATTTTTAATCTCTCAATTAATCATCGATCACAAATAATCTAAACGTTCCCAATATTATTCATCGATCTGAATGTCAGCTACGATCTTATCAAGATCTTTCTTCAGCTGTTTCATAGCCTGCTCTGTAGATTTGTACTTGTTGCTTGTTACAAGATCCTGCAGAGTCTCTGCCCATTTTGTTGTACACTCGAAGAAGTACGGCTGTGGTGTGAAGTAGATAGATGCGTTCTTCTCAAGAGCTGCGATAGACTCGAGATAGTTATCTGCTTTACCAACGATAGATTTGTACTCATCACTGTTCATAACAGATGTACGAGGAGTATCCGGAGAAGCTCCTTCAGTTCCTGACCAAAGCATGTAATCTGGGCTTGTGAAGTACTGAATGAAGTACCAAGCTGCTTCTTTGTTCTTAGAATCTTTGTTCATAGCCAGTGACCAGATCCAGAGGTTTGTCTTAGCGTCAGCATCTGTCTTTCCTTCCGGAAGCGGAACTGTTGACCATGCAATATTTCCGGATTCTGCAGAAGCGCCTTTGTAGTTGTTGAAGTAAGCGTTACTTGATGCATCAAACATCATAGCTGCTTTCTTAGCTCCGAGGTCTTTACCACACTCATACCATGTAGCGTTTGCCCACTGAGTAGATCCGCCTTCTTTGATAAGTTTAACCCAGTAATCTGTCATATCAATAGCTTCTTTAGAATCAAGTTTACATACTAACTTGCCATCTTCGATTGCAAAGTCCTGAGCTCCCCATGTTGCGAATAATGACATATATCCAGGATGGATTGTTGCCCACTCACGAGTACCACGAACTGCGATTCCATATGTTCCGGATCCGTTGAATCCCTTTAATGCTTTAGCAGCTTTCAGAAGGTCATCTGTTGTCTTCGGAACCGCGATTCCTTTTTCTTTTAATACTTTCTTGTTATAGGAAATGTTGTTTAATTCCCATCCCATTGGAAGTGCCCACTGAGAACCTTTTCCAACTTTGTGTCCAGCTGTCAGATCCCATTTCAATGCCCCAACAACACCTGGAATGAAATCATCATAGTTGTAATCTTTGTCTGTAAGAGCCGGATTGTTAATGTAGTCATCCAATGGCTCCATGTATCCAGCCGGTGCATACTCCCAAACCTGATAAGCACCTGTCATGTAAACATCAGTGTCACCTGAGTGGCTGCTAAGAGAAGTGTTCAACTTGTCAAAGTAGTTAGACTCTGGTGTAGAAGAATATTTAACCTTAATTCCTGTCTTCTTCTCAAATTCCGGGATCTTCTTGATAACGGCTTTTGAGTAGTTGTGCTCATTGAACATTACGTTGATTGTTTTTCCCTTGTAGTTCTGCCAGTCGAAATCTTCGGCTTTTCCTTTGTCCGGCGCGTCACTCTTAGAAGAATCACTTCCTGTGGATCCGCCACAACCAGCGAGCATTGTAGCAACCATTGTCATACATAACAGTGCGCTTATAACCTTTTTTTTCATACCTTTCTTTCCTCCCTTTTCTATGGATTTTAATTTTGTACACTTTGTTTACGTATCAGTTTACCTGCCTGAACGTTTTGTACAAATTGTTTAATATTATTATAGCACAAAGCTGACTTTTGTCCAGGTGTTTTACATATGTAATGTTTCACAAAAAATTCATGGTGTTTTTGCACTATTTTTTCATTTTTTTGGTGATTTTTTTGTTAAATTTTTATTTATCCACTAAAAAAATGACTATAGTTGCCTTAAATACGCTTTTCGTGTATCATTAGTAACATATTGGACACTTTGGAGGTATACATCATGAAAGCATTTGAATACGACAGTGGCTTTATGAAATTTGCAATTCTTCTAAGCCGCCTGACACTCTTAAATCTGATCTGGCTGATTGCCTGTATCCCGGTTGTCACCATCGGTGCCTCGACAGCCGCCATGCATTACAGCGCAGCGAAGCTTATGAACGGTGACAGTCATGTTTTCGGGAATTACAAAACCGGTTTCCGTACATATTGGAAAAAAGGAACTGTGATCTGGCTGATCACCGCAGTATTCAGTGCCATCTTCGGTATGGCATCCTACCTGTTCCAGACAGCACGTATTCCTTATCATACGGTACTGATGGTCATCTCCGGCATGGCTTTCCTTACATTATTATTAGTAGTGATCTGGATCTATCCGACAATGGTGAATTTCTCCGGAAAGTTACAGGAGTTATTTTTCAATGCATTTATCTTCGCTTTTATGTACGCACCTGTCACACTGATCGCAGTGGTATTCTATGGAATCGCAGGATTTTTATTTATCCGCTTCCTGCTCACCAGAATGCTCGTAGTACTGTTCGGACCGGCTCTTATCGTTTACAGTACGCTGGTGCTTTTTGAGAAGGTATTTAAAAAATACAGACCTATGACCGAAGAAAGTTAAAGTCTGAATTGTAACTACACGCAAAGAACTGTCACTGACATATTTCTTCAGATACTATGACATCAAAAAATCTGTGCAAGCTATGCTTACACAGATTTTTTAATGTCCTTATTATTAGAAAGGAACTAAACGATATCTTATTTTCTACGATGCATTAGTCGAATTTGAATGCAACTTTGAAGTCGCCGTATTTTCCTGATGCATAGTCAAATGCTTTCTCCCACTCTTCAATCTTGAAGATGCTGGATACAACACCGTCTGTCTTTAAGTTGCCTTTCATCATGTTCTCGATTACGAATGGATATGCATACGGGCTTAAGTGTGATCCCAGGATATCCAGTTCTTTACGGTCACCGATGATAGACCAGTCAACTTTTGTCTCTGATCCAAATACACTGAACTCTACGAAACGTCCAAGTTTACGTGTTACAGTCAGTCCCTGAATAACGCTTGAAGGATGTCCGGTTGCTTCGATGTAAACGTCGCATCCATAGTCATCTGTCAGAGCTTTGATCTCTTTGTCAACGTCGCATTTTCCTGGGTTGAATACAAGGTCAGCGCCAAATTCTTTTGCTTTCTCCAATCTTCCATCCTGCATATCCAGAACGATTAAGAGTTTTGGATTCTTCATTCTTGCGTATGTGATCATGCCAAGTCCGAGAGTACCTGCTCCGGAGATAACTACTACGTCTTCGTTTGTGATGCTTCCACGGTCAACTGCATGTTTGGAACATCCATAAGGCTCTACCAGAAGTGCCTGCTCGATAGACATATCTTCCGGTACACGGCTTAATACACAGTTCTTAGGATATCTTACATACTCTGCCATACCACCGTTGTTGTATGACTGGAATCCGAGCATGTCGTGTGGCTGGCACATCCAGTAATGTCCGTCTTTACAGAAACGGCATTTTCCGCAAGGAACAATCTGGTCTGCGATGATTCTGTCGCCCAGCTCATATCCTTCTACGTTCTCACCCATCTCAACGATTCTTCCGAAGAATTCATGTCCCGGAATAAATGGTGGTTTAACCCATGATGGCTGTACATCATCTCCCCAGAACATTGCTGCACCGTGGCTGCACTTTAAATCACCTGCACAGATTCCGCAAGCCTCTGTCTTGATGATAATGTCGTCCGGTCCACATTCCGGTGTTGGATATTCCGGTTCAAAACGATAATCGTCTTTTGAATATGCTACCAGCGCTTTCATTATTTTCGGAGTACTTCCTTTTGTTGCCATAATACAAACACCTCTTTCTTAAAAAATATATCTTTTGTTATACTTCAAACTGTCCCCAGACAGTATCGAGAGCTTTGCTCACTGCATGATATTTCTCATATTTTTTCTGATAAATCTCATGCATCTGCGGATTCGGTTCTACTCTTCCTGATACGTGTACCATATGTTTTGCCGCATCCTCATAATCCTTGTATACACCAGCTGCGATCGCTGCTGCCATACCACATCCGAGTGCACCTAATTCTTTGGCATCTACCGTCTCAATCGGGAATCCTAAAATATCCGCAAACATCTGTACCCAAACTTCTGAATTTGCAGCACCTCCCGCCATACGAATTGCCTCCGGGCGTTCTCTGGATAATAATAACCTCTCAATATGTGTCTTATGTGAAAATACAACACCTTCATAAATCGCACGTAGCATATGTGCTTTGTTATGGTAAGTTGTAAGTCCGATAAATGCTCCCTTTCCAAGTGGATGTGCATTCGATCCATATAAGAACGGAAGGAAATATACATCACATTCTTCCGGTTTTACGGAAGCTACTTTTGCATTGACTACACTGTAGATATTTTCACCTTCCGGAATCTTCTCATTCTCCATACAGTTCTCCAGATACCACTCCAGGTTACCGGATGAAGTTGCACTGCATTCTTCTACGAGATAATATCCCGGCATTGCAAACAGAGAGTTCATGGCGATCGTTCCATCCATAACCGGCTCTTTTGCAATATATTCATTGATACTCCATGTACCTGCGATCGTACACATTCTGTCCGGTGATGTAACATCTACCGCAACTGCGCAGGCATCAATATCAAACATACCGCCTGCCACTGCCGTCCCTTCCGGAAGTCCGGTCAGTTCAGATGCTTCTTTGGAAATCGTACCGCACAGGTCATAAGAATAACGGATTGGCGGAAGCATATCATATACTTCTCCGATTCCCATCTTCTCTAAAATATCTTTATCAAATCTGACATCTCTGACATTCATAAGTCCTGATCCGGAAATATCCGTTGCTTCACTGTAAGCCTCTCCAGTCAGTCTGAATCTTACATAATCTTTTACTGAAAATGCATACTGGATATTATCGTAAATATCTCTGTGGTGATCCTTAAACCATGCAAGTAACGATACCTGCTGGCATGCCATGATCTCCTGACATGTTCTGTCATGGATCTCTTCATATACACCATTCTCATGCCATTTCTCCGGATATTTCCACGCACGGCTGTCTGTGGAAATAATTCCGTTATATGCCGGTTTGCCGTCTTTGCCCCAAGGATATAAGCCTTTGCCGTGACCGCACACTGCAATACCCAGAACATCTTCGCCATTAATTCCCGCTTTATTGATCGCACGCTTGATGCAGTCACAGTTTGCAAGCCAAAGCTCTTCCATATCTCTTTCCGTATAGCCTGACTTTGGTGTGATCACTTTCGTTGATCTGCCGGCTGTTGCAATCTCTTTTCCGGTCAGATCAAAGATCGCAGCCTTGGTCGATGTACCACCATTATCGAGTCCTATTACATACCGTTCCATATTCACGTCCTCCTTTGCCTGTTTCAATTATATATTCTTTGTGCAAATATATCAATGACATTTTTCCACCTCCGTGACTTTTGTCACATTTACACAAAAAAAGAACCTGACGATATTTACCGTCAGGTTCTACGCATGTCTATCTTTAATTTTTAGCCATCTACTATCTTGTAACGTATGCATGTTTGAGTTCAACAGATGTTGCTTTCTTATCTGCCTTAACTCCTGATGCTGTAATGCCTGATGCCAGTGCTGCTCCAATGTTGTAAAAATCTCTAACCATTACATAAATTCCTGCTGCTACAAAAAGAACGGATAAAATTGTTGCTACTAATGTCATCATACTTGTCACCTCATACTTTAGATTGTTAAAAATTTGTTTATCTTTTTTCTGATTGTATAATAACACAGCCTGCACTCTTCGTAAATGTCAAAAAGCTCCAATCTTTTTTTGTTTTCAGCATATTTTTTGTTACTTTTTTATCAATGTGTTTTGGCTTTTATTTAATTTTAGCAATTGCTTCCTGTTCTACGCTTAATCCCTGTTTAAATTGCTCTATAAATTTCTCGAATCCGTCCACATCTTCCGGCACCGGTTCCATCTTGCTGCCCTCATTTCCGGCAAAAACTTTGTTGTCAAGATAGTCTTCCAACGTCTCGCCGTTTGCTTTTCCAACTTCGTATGCAGCCAGAAGTGCAATTCCCCATGCACCGCCTTCGCCAGCTGTCTCCATTACGGAAACCGGAGCCTGCATTGCAGCTGCCATGATGCGCTGGCCAACTCCCGGAGTCTTAAAGAGTCCGCCGTGTCCTAAGATCTTATCAATCTGAATATGTTCTTCTTTTACAAGGATATCCATTCCGATCTTGAGTGCACCGAGCGCCGCATACAAATGTGTACGCATAAAGTTTGCAAGATTGAATTTACTGTTTGGTGTACGAATAAATACCGGTCGGCCTTCATCAATCGGAATAATATTTTCACCGGAATAATATCCATATGATAACAGACCACCACAGTCAGCATCACCTTCCAGTGCTTTGTTATATAATGTTCCGAACAATGTATTCATATCTACTTTCATGCCCATTGCTTCTGAATACTCTTTAAAAATATTCACCCATGCATTCAGATCAGAAGTACAGTTATTCGCATGTGCCATTGCCACCGGACTTCCGGATGGTGTTGTTACCATATCAATTTCCGTATATACTTTGGAAAGTTCTTTTTCCAGTACGATCATAGCAAATACAGATGTTCCGGCAGATACATTACCGGTTCTCTTTGCAACACTGTTTGTTGCAGTCATACCGGTTCCGGCATCACCTTCCGGCGGGCACACCGGAATTCCTGCCTGAAGTGTTCCGGTCGGATCTAATAATTTGACACCTTCTTCTGTCAGGCATCCTGCATCATCGCCTGCGCAGAGGACTTTCGGCATGATTTCACGGAGTTTCCAGCTATATCCACGGTCTTCGACAAGTTTGTCAAATTTTTCGATCATTCCATCGTAGAAATCAGATGTAGCCGGATCAATCGGGAACATACCGGATGCATCACCGACTCCTAAGACCTTCTGACCGGTCAGCTGCCAGTGAATATATCCGGATAAGGTTGTAAAATATGCCACATCCTTCACATGTTCTTCTTTATTAAGAATCGCCTGATACAGATGTGCAATGCTCCATCTCTGCGGAATATTGTACTGGAATAGTTCTGTCAGCTCTTCTGCTGCCTGTCCTGTGATCGTATTTCTCCAGGTACGGAATGGAACGAGCAGTGTTCCTTCTTTGTCAAATGCCATATAGCCGTGCATCATTGCACTGAATCCGATGCCGGCAAGGCTTTTGATCTCAGTACCGTATTTTTCCTTTACGTCTGCCGCCATATTAGCATAGCTGGCTTTCAGTCCTTTCCAGATGTCTTCCAGATCGTATGTCCAGATATGTCCGTCCAGTCTGTTCTCCCAGTCATAACTTCCTGTTGCTACCGGCTGATGATTTTCATCGATCATAACCGCTTTGATTCTTGTCGAGCCGAGTTCAATACCTACTACTGCTTTTCCGGTTTCAATCAATGTTTTTACATTCTCCTTGTTCATCTAGTGTCCCCCCTGTCCATAGTATGCATTTGCTCCGTGTTTTCTGTAATAATGCTTGTCCTGCAGTTCCTGTGGTGCCGGCTTATTTTCCGGATTGATCAGCTCACAGCGGCACGCCATCTTTGCAACTTCTTCTAATACTACTGCGTTGTGCACTGCTTCGTTGGCATCTTTGCCCCATGTAAACGGACCGTGGTTCTTACAAAGAACTGCCGGTGTTGCAATATAGTCTTTTCCGCGTGCTTCAAACTCGTCCGCGATCAGCACACCTGTATTTTTTTCATAAGCTTCTTCAATCTCTTCTTTTGTCAGATTGCGCACACATGGAACTTCTCCATACAGATAATCTGCATGTGTGGTTCCGTAGCATGGAATGTCTCTTCCTGCCTGCGCCCAGCTTGTAGCCCACGGGGAATGGGTATGTACGATTCCCCCGATATCCGGGAAACGGTTATATAATACCATGTGAGTATCTGTATCGGATGAAGGGTTGTATTTTCCTTCTACTTTGTTGCCCTGAAGATCAACGACTACCATATCATCCGGTGTCAGTTTATCGTATTCTACTCCGCTTGGTTTGATTACAAAAAGACCTTTTTCTCTGTCAATTCCGCTCACGTTACCCCAGGTAAATGTAACCAGTCCATACTTCGGTAGCATCATATTGGCTTCGTACACTTTCTTTTTCAGTTCTTCTAACATTCTATTGTCCTCCGTTCTTAAAGTCTACTATAGTCAATATATCTTAATTTTTATATGTTTTCAACTGATTTTCGGTAATATGTGCCAATAATCACTAATTTTAGTATCTGAGTACGGTTCCGTATACAGCGGTTCTTTCGTTTTCACAAACTACCAGATAATAGTCAAGCATGGATGTGTATCCTTCCCACTACTAGGGCTGATTAGTAACTCTCATCCATGAGTGATGTGCGCTGCAAGGTGCATGCAAAAAAGGAGCAGGAAACTTGCGCTTCCTGCTCCTTTTTTGTTCTTTATTCTGTTAGATTCCTGAATTACTCGATTATAACTCCGTCTTCTTCTACAACATTTTCTGTTATATCATCAACGTCATTCATCTCACCAATTTCTATATCATCACCTTCATCAAATGATAATTCATCATCTAATGCGTAATCGGAACCGAGTTTAATATCACGGTATTTTCTCATACCTGTACCGGCTGGGATGTGTTTACCAATGATAACGTTCTCTTTCAGACCTACCAGTGGATCGATCTTGCCCTTGATTGCTGCTTCTGTCAGAACTTTTGTTGTCTCCTGGAAGGATGCTGCTGACAGGAAGGAGTTTGTAGCAAGGGATGCTTTTGTAATACCAAGCATGATCTGTTCTCCGGTTGCCGGCTCTTTGCCTTCTGCTTCCAGAGCTGCATTTGTATCTTCAAATTCCAGAATGTCTACATTTGTTCCCGGAAGGAATTCTGTATCTCCTGCTTCTTCGATACGGATCTTCTTCAGCATCTGACGAACGATAACCTCGATATGCTTATCGTTGATCTCAACACCCTGCAGACGGTATACACGCTGTACTTCCTGGATCATGTAATCCTGTACGGCGCGGAGTCCTTTGATCTTCAGGATATCATGAGGATTTACACTACCTTCTGTCAGTTCATCACCGGCTTCCAGTTTTGCTCCGTCTAATATTTTGATACGTGATCCGTAAGGGATCAGATATGCTTTGGATTCTCCTGTTTCTTCATTTGTAACGACAATCTCACGTTTTTTCTTCGTGTCGCTGATTGTTGCAGTTCCTGCAAACTCTGTGATAATTGCAAGTCCCTTCGGCTTTCTAGCCTCAAAAAGCTCCTCGACACGAGGAAGTCCCTGTGTGATATCCCCACCAGCTACACCACCGGTATGGAATGTTCTCATAGTAAGCTGTGTACCAGGCTCACCGATGGACTGGGCAGCGATAATACCAACAGCCTCTCCAACCTGTACCGGCTCACCGGTTGCCATGTTGGCTCCGTAACATTTTGCACAGATACCGCTGTGTGAACGGCATGTTAAAATTGTACGGATCTTAATCTTCTTCAGTGTCTCACCATTTTCATCGACACCTTTTTTCATGATCAGCTCTGCACGTTTCGGAGTAACCATATGGTTCTTCTTAACAAGTACATTGCCATCTTTATCTACGATATCCTCGCACAGGTAACGTCCTGTAATACGCTCCTGGAGGCTCTCGATCTCTTCATTTCCATCCATGAATGCATGTACATACATTCCAGGGATCGGACCATCCTTCGGTGCACAGTCTACTTCGTGGATGATAAGCTCCTGGGATACATCAACCAGACGTCTGGTCAGGTATCCTGAATCGGCTGTACGAAGGGCTGTATCAGAAAGTCCTTTACGTGCTCCATGCGCAGACATGAAGTACTCCAATACGTCCAGACCTTCACGGAAGTTTGACTTGATAGGCAACTCGATCGTATGACCGGTTGTATCTGCCATCAATCCACGCATACCGGCAAGCTGTTTGATCTGTTTGTCAGATCCACGAGCTCCGGAATCCGCCATCATGAAGATGTTGTTGTATTTATCAAGTCCTGTCAGCAGGGCATGTGTCAGAGCATCGTCAGTTGTCTTCCATGTCTCAACAACTTCTTTGTAACGCTCTTCCTCTGTGATCAGACCACGCTTGAAGTTCTTTGTGATCTTATCTACTGTATCCTGTGCTTTCTGGATCATCTCTGGTTTCTGTGGCGGTACTGTCATATCTGAAATAGATACGGTCATCGCAGCTCTTGTAGAATACTTGTATCCGATTGCTTTTACATGGTCAAGAACTTCTGCTGTAGCAGTTGCTCCATGTGTATTGATAACTTTCTCAAGGATCTGTTTTAACTGTTTCTTACCTACGTGGAAATCAATCTCCAGTAACAGTTCGTTGCCTTCTACTTCACGATCTACGAATCCAAGATCCTGTGGAATGATTTCGTTGAAGATAAATCTTCCCAGTGTAGACTCAACAGTAGCTGTCTTATCTGTTCCGTCGGCAAGTGTCTTTGTTACACGTACTTTAATGCGTGAGTGCAGAGTAATTACCTGGTTCTCATATGCCAGGATTGCTTCGTTCACGCTCTTGAAGAACTTACCTTCTCCGATCGCTCCAGGTCTTTCCTGAGTCAGATAGTAAATACCAAGTACCATATCCTGTGAAGGTACAGCTACCGGTCCACCATCGGAAGGTTTCAGTAAGTTGTTCGGTGAGAGCAGAAGGAAACGACACTCAGCCTGTGCTTCTACAGACAGAGGAAGATGTACAGCCATCTGGTCTCCATCGAAGTCGGCGTTGAACGCGGTACATACGAGTGGATGAAGCTTGATCGCCTTACCTTCTACAAGTATCGGCTCAAATGCCTGGATACCCAGTCGATGAAGTGTAGGGGCACGGTTTAACATAACCGGATGCTCTTTGATCACTTCTTCCAGAACATCCCATACTTCCGGCTGAAGTCTCTCTACCATTTTCTTAGCATTTTTGATATTGTGAGCAGTTCCATTCTGAACGAGTTCTTTCATTACAAATGGTTTGAACAGCTCGATCGCCATCTCTTTCGGAAGACCGCACTGGTAAATCTTAAGTTCCGGTCCTACGACGATAACGGAACGTCCGGAGTAGTCAACACGCTTACCAAGCAGGTTCTGACGGAAACGTCCGGATTTACCTTTCAGCATATCAGAGAGGGACTTAAGAGCACGGTTACCCGGTCCTGTAACCGGACGGCCACGGCGTCCGTTGTCGATCAGTGCATCTACTGCTTCCTGTAACATTCTCTTTTCGTTTCTTACGATAATGTCCGGAGCGCCTAACTCAAGCAGACGTTTCAGACGGTTATTTCTGTTGATAATTCTTCTGTACAGATCATTCAAGTCAGATGTTGCAAAACGTCCACCATCTAACTGAACCATCGGACGCAGATCCGGTGGGATGACCGGAATGTTATTCATGATCATCCACTCTGGTTTGTTACCGGACTCACGGAAAGCTTCTACAACTTCCAGACGTTTTACGATTCTTGCACGTTTCTGTCCGGTAGCTCCCTGTAAGCCTTCTGTCAGTTCATTGTATTCTTTGTCAAGGTCGATTGCTTCCAGCAGTTCCTGTACGGATTCAGCACCCATACCTACTCGGAAAGCACTTCCCCATTTTTCTCTTGCTTCCTGATATTCCTGTTCAGACAATACCTGTTTGTACTGAAGGTCTGTATCCCCTTTGTCCAGCACGATATAGGATGCGAAATACAGAACTTTCTCCAGTGTTCTTGGAGACAGATCCAGGATCAGTCCCATACGGCTCGGGATTCCTTTGAAGTACCAGATATGGGATACCGGAGCTGCAAGAGCAATGTGTCCCATACGCTCACGTCGTACGCTTGCTTTTGTAACTTCTACACCACAGCGGTCACAAACGACACCTTTGTAACGGATCTTTTTATATTTACCACAGTGGCATTCCCAGTCTTTGCTTGGTCCGAAAATCTTTTCGCAGAACAAACCATCTTTCTCCGGTTTCAGAGTTCTGTAGTTAATTGTCTCCGGTTTTGTTACTTCTCCCCTTGACCATTCCAGAATCTTTTCAGGTGACGCCAAACCGATTTTGATTGCATCAAAAGTCATAGGCTGAAATGTTTGTTCCTTAGTATTTTCTGGCATACTGGCACCCCTTTCTATTCGTTATCTGCATCATATGCATAGTCATCAGTTTCATTAAAATCGATTGAGAAGTCATCCTCTTCCGGCTCTTCTTCTACATCAACGAGTTCTTCTCCCTGGAATTCCTGTTCGGTATATCCATGTTTACCGAAGTCATCGTCCTGTCCGTATCTTCTGTCTCCTTCAATCAATGAGCGGAAATCTGTATTACCCATCTCTGAAGTTTCCATGATCTCAACTTCTGTATTGTCATCGCGCAGTACACGCACATCCAGTCCGAGAGACTGTAACTCTTTGAGCAATACTTTGAAGGATTCCGGAATACCTGGCTCAGGGATGTTCTCACCTTTGATGATCGCTTCGTATGTCTTCACACGACCGATAACATCATCGGATTTGACTGTCAGGATCTCCTGCAGAGTATAAGATGCACCATAAGCTTCCAGTGCCCAAACCTCCATCTCTCCGAAACGCTGCCCACCGAACTGTGCCTTACCACCTAATGGCTGCTGTGTAACCAGTGAGTAAGGACCCGTTGAACGTGCGTGGATCTTATCGTCTACCAGGTGATGCAGTTTCAGGTAATGCATGTGTCCGATTGTTACCGGGCTGTCGAAGAACTCTCCTGTTCTACCATCACGAAGACGTACTTTACCGTCTCTTGAAAGCGGTACACCCTTCCACAGTTTTCTGTGGTCTCTGTTCTCATACAGATAATCCAAGACTTCCGGAAGGAGTTCCTGTTCGTGTTTTGCTTTGAACTCTTCCCAGCTTAAGTTGACATAGTCATTAGCCAGATCAAGAGTATCCATAATATCATTCTCATTTGCACCGTCAAATACCGGTGTCGCAATGTTAAATCCAAGTGCTTTTGCTGCCAGGGACAAGTGAATCTCCAATACCTGTCCGATGTTCATACGTGATGGTACACCCAGTGGGTTCAGCACGATGTCAAGCGGACGTCCGTTTGGCAGGAATGGCATATCTTCTACAGGAAGTACACGAGAAACGACACCCTTGTTACCATGACGACCAGCCATCTTATCTCCACCGGAGATCTTTCTCTTCTGTGCAATGTAAATACGAACGGACTGATTTACACCAGGTGACATCTCGTCACCGTTCTCTCTTGTAAATACTTTCGCATCTACAACAATTCCGTATTCACCATGTGGTACTTTCAGAGATGTATCACGTACTTCACGTGCTTTTTCACCGAAGATCGCACGAAGAAGTCTCTCTTCTGCTGTCAGTTCTGTCTCTCCCTTCGGAGTTACTTTTCCGACCAGGATATCACCGGCACGCACTTCTGCACCAATGCGGATGATTCCTCTGTCATCCAGATCTTTCAGAGCTTCATCTCCAACTCCCGGAATATCTCTTGTGATCTCTTCCGGTCCGAGTTTTGTATCACGTGCTTCTGCTTCGTATTCTTCAATATGAACGGATGTATATACATCATCCTGTACAAGTCTTTCACTTAAGAGTACCGCATCCTCGTAGTTATAACCTTCCCAGGTCATAAATCCGATCAATGGGTTCTTACCTAACGCAAGTTCACCGTTTGATGTAGACGGTCCGTCTGCGATAACGTCTCCGGCTTCTACTCTGTCACCTTTGAACACGATTGCTCTCTGGTTGTAGCAGTTGCTCTGGTTGCTTCGCTGGAACTTCGTCAGTTTATATTTTCTGAGTTTTCCGTCATCCTGCTTAATCTGAATCTCTGTGGATGTAGATCTCTCTACGATACCGCCTTCTTCAGCAACAACACATACTCCGGAGTCAACGGCTGTCTTCTCTTCCATACCGGTTCCGACTACAGGAGCCTCTGTAATAAGAAGCGGTACTGCCTGACGCTGCATGTTGGATCCCATCAGCGCACGGTTCGCATCATCATTCTCCAGGAAAGGAATCAAGGCTGTAGCTACAGAGAATACCATCTTAGGAGAAACATCCATGTAATCGAACATTTTTCTCTCATATTCCTGTGTCTCTTCACGATAACGACCGGATACATTCTTACGAACAAAATGTCCTTCTGCATCCAGCTGTTCATTCGCCTGTGCTACATGGTAGTTATCTTCTTCATCCGCTGTCATATAAACAACTTCGTCTGTTACACGCGGATTTTCCGGATCGGAGTGATCAATCTTACGGTACGGAGCCTCAACGAATCCATACTGATTGATTCTTGCATAACTTGCAAGAGAGTTGATCAGACCGATATTCGGGCCTTCAGGTGTCTCAATCGGACACATTCTTCCGTAATGGGAGTAGTGAACATCTCGAACCTCGAATCCGGCACGGTCTCTTGACAGACCACCCGGTCCAAGGGCTGACAGACGTCTCTTATGTGTCAGCTCACCTAACGGGTTGTTCTGATTCATGAACTGTGACAGCTGAGAAGAACCAAAGAATTCTTTTACTGCTGCTGTTACTGGTTTGATGTTGATCAGGGACTGTGGTGAAATACCTTCCAGATCCTGTGTTGTCATACGCTCACGTACAACTCTCTCCAGTCTTGAAAGACCGATTCTGTACTGGTTCTGAAGCAACTCACCGACAGCACGGATACGTCTGTTTCCGAGGTGGTCGATATCATCATCATTTCCAAGTCCATATTCCAGATGCATATTATAGTTGATAGACGCAAAAATATCTTCTTTTGTGATATGTTTCGGGATCAGATCATGGATGTCTCTTCTGATCGCGTCTTTTAATTCATCAATGTCTCCTGCTGACTCTTCTAACAGATTAGCCAGTACCGGATAATAAACAAGTTCTGTTACCCCAACCTCTGCCGGATCAATGTCAACAACAGTCTTAAGATCTACCATCAGGTTCGACAGAACTTTGACTTTTCTGTCCTCTTCCGGCAACTCGATCCATACATATGGAACTGCTGCATTCTGGATCTCATCTGCAATCTCTCTTGTAACCTTAGTTCCGGCTTCTGCGATCACTTCTCCGGTCAGAACACTTGCTACGTCCTCTGCAAGGATCTGTCCTGAAATACGATTTTTCAGCAGAAGTTTTTTATTAAATTTATAACGTCCGACTTTCGCCAGATCATAACGTCTCGGATTGAAGAACATGCTTGTGATCAGGCTCTCTGCACTGTCCACTGCAAGCGGCTCGCCCGGGCGGATCTTCTTATATAATTCCAGAAGACCTTCCTGATAATTGGTAGCGGCATCTTTCTCGAAACTTGCAAGGATCTTCGGCTCTTCACCGAACACTTCCAGGATCTCCGGATTTGTACCGACACCAAGTGCACGAATCAATACTGTGATCGGCACCTTTCTGGTTCTGTCTACACGTACATAGAAAACGTCATTGGAGTCTGTCTCATATTCCAGCCATGCACCACGGTTCGGGATAACAGTAGCGGAATACAGTTTTTTACCAACTTTATCATGTGAAATTGCATAATAAATACCTGGTGAACGAACGAGCTGACTTACGATTACTCGCTCTGCACCATTAATCACAAATGTTCCGGTTGCAGTCATTAACGGCAGGTCACCCATGAAAATCTCATGCTCGTTAATCTCGTCTGTCTCCTTGTTGTGGAGTCTCACTCTCACTTTCAGCGGTGCTGCATATGTTGCGTCACGCTCTTTGCACTCATCGATCGTATATTTTACTTCATTCTCGCATAAAGTAAAATCTACAAATTCCAGGCTGAGATGACCGCTATAATCGGCGATTGGGGAAATGTCATCAAATACTTCTTTTAATCCTTCATCCAGGAACCACTGATAAGAATCTTTCTGGACTTCGATCAAATTCGGCATCTGAAGCACTTCTTTTTGTCTGGAATAGCTCATACGTGAACTTTTTCCGCTTTTGATAGGACGAATTCTGTTTTTCTCCATATTGACGTTTCACTCCTCGTTTATTTTTTGGCGGGCTTTACGAATGCCCTTAAATATTGAAAATTCCGGCAAAAACCTTCGTATTTTACTGGTTTTTGTGCAATATCATGGCATAACTTTCCACAATAGCGCATTTTTAACTATAGCATAGCGATATTTAGCTTGTCAATACCCAATTTGAACTTTTTTTCAAAATAACAGGAGGCATCGTGCTCTCTGCACAGTGCCTCCTGCTTTTCATTTTATGTCTGTAGTATCTGCAAACTATTTTACGGTCACTTTTTTAACCTTAGACCAGTCAGAATGTAAATTCATCTGCTCACCATTGTATTTTACTGTCGTATAAGTACGAACTCTTACATAGTAAACTTTTTTAGATTTTAAGTTTTTCACTGTCTTTGTGACAACCGAGTTCTTTGTGATCTTTTTATTCTTCACAGCTTTTACAAAGTTCTTATCTGTAGAATACTGTACCTGATATCCGGTTACTTGTGTCGTCTGTTTGCTCCATTTTACATCAAATCTCTTCTTTGCGGCTTTTAATGATTTTACTGTTACAGATTTCGGAGCAATCTTGAATGTCTTTGTCTTTGTTCCGTTGTAATCACCCTTGAATGTAAGAGTTACTTTGTATTTTCCAATGTTCTTGCAGTTACCTGCATATTTTACAGTGTAGCCTTTGATTACTTCGCCTTTTGCGTTCTTAACTGTTACTTGCGGTTTCTGTACTTTGCCATTGTAAATGTATCTTGTATTGGAAAGTGTAATTGACTTCGGAGTGGCCGCTACTTTTGCATCATCTGCATCTTTAGCATCTTTTAACTCTTTCAATGTGGTCTCTGCTTTCTCAAGTACATCTTTGTTGCTTACCAGTTCTTTCTGTGCATCTGTCAGTGCATCGTAAGCTGTTCTTGCTTCTTTGATCACATCTTCGGATTCCAGTGTTACATCTCCGATCGCGTCGATCTTATTTGTAACTTTCTCTGCGGCCTTAACATCGGCTGCTTTTGCATCCTGTAATTCTTTCAGTGTACTCTCTGCTTTCTCAAGTACATCTTTGTTGCTTACCAGTTTTTTCTGTGCATCTGTCAGTGCATCGTAAGCTGTTCTTGCTTCTTTGATCACATCTTCGGATTCCAGTGTTACATCTCCGATCGCGTCGATCTTATTTGTAACTTTCTCTGCGGCCTTAACATCGGCTGCTTTTGCATCCTGTAATTCTTTCAGTGTACTCTCTGCTTTCTCAAGTACATCTTTGTTGCTTACCAGTTTTTTCTGTGCATCTGTCAGTGCATCGTAAGCTGTTCTTGCTTCTTTGATCACATCTTCGGATTCCAGTGTTACTGTTCCAATATTTGTAATATTTTTAGAAACCTGATCTGCTGCTTTCAAATCTGCAAGATCTTTTTCTGCTTTCTCAAGCACATCTTTGTTGCTTACCAGTTCTTTCTGTGCATCTGTCAGTGCATCGTAAGCTGTTCTTGCTTCTTTGATCACATCTTCGGATTCCAGTGTTACTGTTCCAATATTTGTAATATTTTTAGAAACCTGATCTGCTGCTTTCAAATCTGCAAGATCTTTTTCTGCTTTCTCTAATACATCGTAATTTGTTACCAGAGTCTTCTGTTTATCTGTTAATTTATTGTAAGCTGTTCTTGCTTGTTTTATCTTGCTCTCAGATTTCAGTGTAACTTTTCCGATATTTTTGATTTTGGTTACTACAGCATCTGCTTTCTGCAAATCACTCAGTTCGCTTTCTGCTTTCTGTAATACATCATAATTTGTTACCTGTTTTTTCTGGTCTGCGGTTAATGCATTATATGCTGATCTTGCAGCTTTGATTGTACTTGATGAGCTAAGTGTTACTTCACCGATTCCATCAATTTTATTTTTAACATTTTCTACCTGAAGATCGCTCAGTTTTGCTTCTGCTGTTTCTAATACATCGTAATTCGTTACCTGTTTTTTCTGGTCATCTGTCAATGCGTCATATGTATCTCTTGCATCCTTAATCGCATCTTTTGAGTCCAGTGTTACATCTCCGATCGCGCTAATTTTGCTTTCAGCATTCTCTACCTGAAGCTTGCTCAGTTTTTCCTCAGCCGTTTTAATTGCATCTGCGTTTTTAATCTGTTCTTTCTGTTCGTCAGTCAGTAAATTGTAAGCTTTCTTAGCTTCTTCAATTGCTTTTTCAGAATTTAATGTAATATCATCAAGAGCATCAATTGTCTTCTGTGCATATTCTACAGCATCCAGCACTGTAACCTTGCAATATGCATTGCAGGCACCTCTTGTATTATCGTTATTATAATAACGTCCAGATACTACATAAGTTCCCGGTTTATCAAAAGATACTTTGAATTTACCATCTTTATCTACTTCAATATCTTCGCGGTAATCTTCATCTGTAACCTTATCTGCTCCATTCTTTCCGACGAAAATCATTGTATATGCACCATCTTCATTATTACATGGTCCATACTGTGGTGTGTGCATAGAGCTTGTATAACGATAAGTCAGTTCTACATCAGACCCAACCCCCGTTGTAACGTCGTCTGTCTCAATTGCGCTGTAAGGTGTGTAATCCTGTCCCGGTCCATATTCTCCAAAGAAACCATATCCAGGATATCCATATCCTGCGCCCCAGTTTCCGGCTGCCTGATAGAATGTATATTTGTCTCCGTCTTTTGCTTTATACTTTGCACTTACCGTAGGCGCATCAATACCATTTAAGCACCAGAGCTGATCCATTCCCCATCCAAACATATCTGTGATCCATCCGCTGGATCCGATATCTACAGTTGCAAGTTCGTCTGTCATTCCTTTATCTGTTAATGCCTGAAGTAAGATATGAAGCGGTGTGATATAATCCGCATCATCCGGTGCATTTTTAATCTTGTAGGATTGGAAAGACGGTACCTCGTCTTTGTTCATTGTTACTTTCGTATACGGAAGAATGGTTCCGTCATCCTGTTCTGCTCTTACATAGCAGGTAATTGTATTCTTGTCTGATGAATCTGCGTTATCTGCAGCAGATACTGCCATTGGCAGGATAAATGCAAGCATACAGATACTAACTATAGCAGTCATTATTTTGTTTTTAAACTTCATAAATCTTATTTCCTCCCTTTTCTCTTTTCTTTATATATAAAACCTCAGATAAATTCTGAGATATAAGCACAACAACAATAAAAAACCGGCTCCTGAATCACCCAATTCAAAAGCCGGTTATATGCACACACAAGAAAAACATCTGTTTTTCTTCGCACAGCACAACAAATCTTTTATCTAATATTTCAACTTCGGATTGGGCAAAGTCAAGGATGCAGCACTCCGTGTATCTGACTTAGTCTGTGTACTATAATGGTAAAAATTTCATATTATAATTTCCAGACTTCACAGTGACCGTCTCGCGAGGCTTCTCACCTCATTCCACTGCCGGGGGATTTCTTTATCAATCATCCCGGGCGCACTGACCTTTCTTATTCTCTTTTTTATTCATTTCATAATGATACAATATTTTGTTTCATATTTCTACTATTTTGTTTTTACTTTTTTGTAAGATGACCATCCTGAATACAGCTTTGTTGTCTTTCCGTTTATTTTCACAGTTTTGTATGTGCGTACTTTTACATAATACAGCCTCTTAGATTTTAATTTTTTCACTGTTTTCTGCACTGTTGTATTCTTAGATATCGTTATGGTCTTTACTGATTTTTTAAATTTCTTATCCGTTGTATAAGAAAACTGATAACCGGTTGTCTGGGTTTTCTGTCTGCTCCATTTTGCTGTAAAGCTTTTCTTTCCGGCTTTCAAAGTTGTGATCTTCGTTCCCTTTGGCACAATCTGAAATGTCTTTGTGACCGTGCCTTTGTAATCACCTTTGAATTTTACAGTCACTTTATAGCTTCCGACATTTTTTCGTCCAGACGCATAGGATACGGTATAGTTACTCGTTGCAACGATCTGCCCTTTGGCATTTTTCGCCTTCACGGTTGGTTTCTGCGACTTTCCATTATATGTATAACTTGTTTTCGCAAGAGTTACATTTTTTTCCTGTATGACCTCTTTTTCCGGCTCTACTTCCGGTTCTTTTTTGGAAATATCCAGTGAAACACTTGTGATCGGCGCCGTGTAATCGCATCCAGCTTTTCCATCTTTATTTTGGTATTTCACATATGGGAATGTGATTGTAAGATCCGTATCATCCGGTGTAAGAGATTCTTCTGAGTAGCTGACATATTCTGTCACATCTCTCGTCTTTCCATTCGTATAGGTCGCAATAACCTGCATACCGGATGGGTCGAATTTTTCTCCTTCTTTATAAGATGTCTTCTTTGGCTGCTTTGTCACTTCCAGTTTACTGATCGTCGCTCCAAGCGCCATCATATGGTTGGAATCATTTCTAAAATACAGTGTTCCATATTCATCCACGATTGGATTACAAAGTGAGTATTGTGCCTGTGCTCCCGAAGGTGTAAATAATGTATATGCCGTATTGTAAGTTTTTCCATTTACTTCTTCTGCCTCGATATCGGCAGACTCTGTCTGTCCCGGTTGATCGGAAATGACACGCAGTCTCCCCGGAGTATAATTGTCAAAGAAATAGACATACACTTTTCCGCTTTCTTTTTCATATGCTTTTGTCAATAATCCGCTCGTCTGCGGATATCCCTGGGTCGGCACAACGTAAGCTACAGACATTGTTTTTAAATCCAATACTGCAATTCCATGCCCTTTGTATGCACCGAACTGTTCCGAACCGGATACACCTACGTATGCTCTTCCGTTGTAAACAGTCGGCGTAGATGTACTCATTGTAAGTTCCGATCCTTCACTGTTTGATAATTTGATCCAATGAAGGGAATCTTTGTCAAACGTTCCGTCTTCATTCACAGAAATACGATAGAGATACCCTGATTTTGATGTGAAATAATAATCACCTGTCGGATTATCACCTTCTGTATCTTTCATAATATTACACCTGATATCCCCGGTAAATGGCAATGTCAGATCATCGATCACTCTTCCATTTTTCGGATTCATGGACAGCACATGTGCATATCCATTCTTATATCCGCTCTCTCCGTCGTCTGTTCCCTGAAGGAGAAATTCCCCATTTTGATCTGCGTAAGTTCCTGCCCAATAGTAGCCGCCTTTTCCGGTATGTGTCCAGGTTGCCACTTTCTTTTCATTTGTCTGGGACGGGTCTTCATCTGCTGCCGAAATACATACATAATTCGCTTCTGTTGTCTCTGAATTCCAGAAACCGGTATAAATATATCCGTTTTTATACGTAATCTGGCAGTTCGGCTGTCCACCGAGCGGATCTTCATAAACCCACAGCGATTCCATTGTCTTTGCATTAAATGCCTGGATCGTTCCCTGGCTGAGTCCGACAAAAATCATTCCGTCCGCATAAGTCGGTGACTGGATCGCAAAGGAAGAAGGTCTTACAAGCGCACCTCCGCGTTTCACCAGTTTTCCGGTTATCGTATCCATTTTCAGCAGATTCTTACTGTCGTATGTGTACAGATATCCGTCTACAAGAATCGGATGTCCGCAGTAGCCGTCAAAATCATCTTTATTTGCCCAGTAAAGAACACTGTCTTCCGCTTTGACCGGTGTCTTCTCATCTAAGACTACGTTATTATTCTCATCCCGGAAACTCGGCCACTGAGAATTCAGATCTTTAATTTCTGTATTTTCCGGCGCTTCTTCCAGTGTAACCGGAACTTTGATATCCTCCTCCACACGGAAATCTGTCACCCTGACTGCCTTGTAACCATTTTTTGTAATCGTATAGGAATACGGTATTCCAGGCAACAGTTCACAGATTCCATTTTCCGTATAAACAGTAGTATGATCCGTCTCATTCTGAATGAAAATATTTGCATCTTCCGGATCTACCTGAAATGTCACCTGAACCGGTTCTTTTTTCTTCACACAGATTGTGTATGTATTCTGCACGGTATCCGGATTCGCATGCGCAACCTGGATTTTTATCTTCTCATCTGCTCCATTTTCAGAAATCGGGACTTCTATATCCGACAGATCAGAATACGTCTTATCGCCAATGACTGCATAATAGCCGCCATCATACCAGTTTTCATTCTCTTCATTCAGGAAACTTCCGGAAAGGTTTACAGATTTCGTTCCTTTTGCAACATTTACTTGATATTCATAAATTTCCCGGTCAAACGCCTCTGCCGTTCCATTTGCATTTACAAATGTAAGATCTCCGGAATCGTTTGATGCTTTCAATGACTTTAAATGCAGAGAACGCCGGATATTCATTTCATAATTCTGGTAATAAGTCACACCGGATACTTCTTTGTAAGTGACGATCGTCACTGTATTTCCATACGCACACGCTTCGATCACATGCCCCAGCACCGTTGCTCCTTTGCTCGTATTTACTGCTGCAATTCTTGTCTGCTCTGTCTGGGTTCCATCGGATTGCTTTGTCCAGACTGCTTTCACCTGATAATCATTTTGCGTATTCGCCTGTACATAAATGGCGCTGTTTGCATCCGGTACCGCGTACTGGTACATATGCCGACCAGATTCAAATTCCTGCTCCGGTGTAAACACTTCCCGTCTGCTGCCCATAGCAGCATTGTACATTGCGAATCCCGCAAGTCCGTCTTTTTCTTCCGGTTCTGCGGCGGTCACCGTCATTGTGCCGTCCGCAACCGCTTTCACCTGAAATGTCTCTTTTGCAAAATAGGTATCATCCTTTGATGCAATATAAGAGTAGGAAGCACCCGGAATCAATGCATACGTTCCATCCTCTTCCGGTTCGATCTCTTTATCTTTCGCATCTACAATGACTGCTTTCACGCCATCCGGTGTTTTCAGCGTTACCGGTACTTTTTCAACCAGATTTACTTTGAAATGATAGGTACGCGATTTTCCATTCGTGTGGGCAACTGTCACAGTAACCGAATTTGTGCCTTTGGAAAGATTACAGTTTCCATCTTCCGAAACAATATCTCCATTTTTTACCGTCACGCTGTAGCCGTCCGTTCCATAGGTTTTCGTTTCTACCGATACTTTACTGCTGACTGTATCTGTCTCATATTCTGTAATATCCGGCTCAAATCCCAGATTCAGCGCACGACCTTTTGCATCTTTCAGCGAAATATCTGCGGTCGGGACACGTTCAAACGTCACCTGGTATTTCTGCACCTGCACACCACTTGTGCCGGAAGAGTTTTTCACTGTATAACGTGCTTCCACCTGAAGTTTTCCACCAGTCATTCCTTCTTTTACACCGGAAGTGCAATCGTTCTTTTCACTTTCCCACGCAATGGTTTCTCTCTCTGCGGATGGCTCCGAATCCTGCGTGTCTTCCTTTATTTTCCACCAGGAAAGGACTGCTGATGCATTTTCCCTGTCCGGAAGATCCTGGCCACGCTCTGCATAGAGGTATACCTTTTCATTTTTCCCGGCACGGTCGTCCACCTCACAGGTTACGCTGTGCCCATCCGCATCCGTTTCATATGCATATGCTTGTTTTTTTCCATCTGCATCTGTCCGGCTTTTCAGTAATTTCACGTCGCTAAACCATTTCCCGGACGGGAGTTCCGCCTGAATGGTCATACTTTTTGTAATCTTCAACTCTTTTCCGTCTGCGTTTTCATAACTGTTATAACCGCCATCGGATATTTCATAGCTGTATGTTCCGGGTCTTAAACTGATCGTTGTCCCTTTTGCCGTAACGGTGTTGTCATACGCATCTGTAAACTTAAGCGTCAGATTCTTCTGTGTTTTCCCGTCCTGCGTCGCATTTACCGTGATCTTTACGGCTGCCGCACTCAGATATTTTTCATATGCGACAATTGCATTATTCAATTCTTTTAAAAGAGACGCCGCCACATCCTCTTCGGCATTGCGGTACGTTTTTCTTGCATTGTCATATGCTTTTGCACATGCCGGGTCTTTCTGCACATGGTTCGTCATCTTCTCGTATTCTGCCATGCGAAAAAGCAGCGCACTTCTGCTTTTTGCATATTCTGTCATCTCAGTAAATTCTACTACCTGAATGTCTTCCGGTGACGCATCCAGATCATAACTGCCGTCGTCGCAGAACACGCAATAGTTTCCCGCTTTCCCTTCTATTTTCTTTACGAAGCTGTCATCTACACTTCTTTCGAATTTGTATCCACTTTTCTGCAAAGCCGTCCAGATGGTATCTCCTGCCTCATACGTTACATATACCGGCAAGATCAGATTCTCATTTTTACCGGATGCTGCCAGAACGAAACTTCCTGCTCTCTTCGCGGTTTCTTCTTTCTGTTCCGTCAAATCTGCCGCCTGCTTTTTTGCACTGTCTGGTTCACTCTGCATTTGACTGTCTTTTGCAGAACTTTCCTGCTCATAACTTTCCTTTGCAAAACTGCTCTGCGTGGTGCTCTCATCCGCCGCATACACAACCGGCCCCGTACTGACGCTTACCATCGTCACACATAGTATTCCCGCAAGTAATCGTTTCCACTGTTTCGTTTTCATGCGCATTCTCCTTCATTCTTATCTCGTTTGTTTCTGCTCAAATATTCTCTATCCATTCTGCTGTACTTTTTGAATCAGCCAGCTCATTTTGCCAGCTTTATCTGTATCTCCAGCACAGATAATGATCCCGGAAACATTTCCATTTACTCCTTCGTTTCTTACAAAGGCAAATCACTTTTTCCACATAAGCAAGCATTTCCTTTCTTTCTTTTTCGCTTACGGTATGCCCGCTGAATCTCGCTTTCTGATTAAGGAAATGCATCCGTTCGCTTTCTGCCTGCGCACATGTTTCGTCAGCCTCCGTTGCACCTGCAAAACCTGCCACCGGCACTTCCATGCCACATACTTTCACCTCGCACAGTTCCATAAGCTTCTGACTGTAGCCATACAATTCCGCAACTGCTGCCGCTGGTTCCATCTTACTGACTTCTATTTCAAAAGAAACTAATTTTTTTCTTCTCTTCCATAAAATGATAACGCTGATTCCCACAATAACAAGCACCAAAATCAGCAGAAATAACCACAGAAGATGTTTCCCGGTCTGTCCACGGAATACAGGTTTGTCATTCGAACTCTTCTCCTGCTGACCGTCCGCTTTTTGCGGCTCGTAGGTCTGTCCGCTTTTCTGATATAATTTTCCTGCTGCTCCGCCTTTTCCGTTTGTGCCTGACAGGATGTCTGATAATTTCTGCTCATCTTCCTTATCTGTATAACCCGGCGTCACTTCAAACGGGATCCAACCAACGCCGTCCAGATAATATTCTGTCCACGCATGCGCCTGTTTTTTCTTAATTTTCACCGGCTGTCCGGCTTTCACATTTCTCGTCTCATCTACGGACATATAATAACCTTCCACATAACGCGCCGGTACTCCGAGATAGCGAAGCATCAATGTAGCTGCTGTCGCATAGTGTACATCATATCCATTTTTGGTCTGCTCAAACGTATAGCGCAGAAAATCCTGTTTGCCATTATCTGTTCGTACAGCTTCATTATAATTTAACTGGTTCGCCAAAGTATTCTTCACCAGCTTTAAGATCTCTGTCAGCGAATGTTCTTCCTTTTTTTCATTTTTCAGAAGTTCTTCCATCACGCCGATCGCCGTGTTCGTAAGGCGGAGATCCTTTGCATAGACAAATTTTCGGTATGCCTCTTCCTTCTTAAGATACTGCTGTACTTTTTGCTCCTTCTGGTGTTTTTCAATCCAGACTGCCTGTTTGTACCAGTCCGCCGTACTTCCGGTGTAGTATGTCAGTTTCTCTTTTCCGGTCTGCGCCGGATTTTCTGTATCTCCGATCACATCTTCCGCAAAAGCGGTTCCTGCTTTCAAACCATATGGTAAATACCTGTTTTTCTCGCATGCCGATACATTTTCAACTATCACGGACGCTGTTTTTTTCTTACCGGAAAGTCCAAGTGCCTCGCCCGTTACGTTCTGTCCATAGAGGCCCGATCTGTGCATCCAGTAAAATAAAGCTTTTCCTTCTTTTCGATCTTTCGCATCCAGTGGCTCCCAGGAACTCCCTGTATAGATTTCCCCGGTCATCTGTCTGAGATAAAGTTTCTGCGGATGCTCCATCGTGACAAGAAGCGCTGTCTTTTTACTCTGTGTCCGCTGTTTTACATCCGTAAGCACACCCTCTGTCAGCGCAGTCTCTCCATGATCGTAACGCATGGCATGTATTTTTCCTGCAAGTTCCAACCTTGCATGTCCGGCATTGAGCGTATCTGCACCTGTACGTTCCAGGATTTCTTTTACGATTCCACTCCCTGCGAGGCAGATGCCGGCTATCAGCACCAACGCACCTGCAAGTGCTATCCTGTTCTTCCAGAATCTTTTTCGTAAACTATCTCCTGCCATACCGGAACGGCACGCAAAATATATGGCAAGAAAGAGGGTTCCTGCAAACAGTCCCCATCTTTTCCGGAAAAATCCGATTCCATATCCTGCCATCCAGATTGTCCAGACCACAAGGAGCATTCCTGTTCTTTTCTTTTTCACAAGAACAAAAAGCAACATTCCGAGAAGTACTGCAAGAAGAACTGCTGCCAGTACACTTCCTGCTTTTCCATGCACCGGATAATCCAGCCAGATTTTCCCTGTCTTTCCTGTGAGAAATGTTCTCCAGACATTTCCCTGTCTGCTGAAACCATTTTTCACAGCCTTTCTCTTTACCAGCGCTGTAAGAAGCAGGATTATGCTGAGCCCTGCGAACCACCAGTTGTCAGAAATGGCTTTCTTATTCTGTTTTTTCTTTGTGATATAAAGTCCTGCCAATATAACATCCTTCCTGCATTTTACAAACTGTTCTTTACAAACTGTTTCTTATAATCTCTTCTTTATGATCTGTTCTTTATAATTCCATTCTTATCAGATCTTCTCTGTAAGTTCCGGCGCAGTAGATGATCCTGCCCGGTTCCGCAATTCTTCGTTCCGGTTCTCTGGCGCAGAGCACCTCTGTCACCTGCGCTTCCTTCAGCTCATCCGGAAGATTTCCTTCTTCCTGATTTTCCAGTCCAAAACAAATCACTTTCGCATATGTATTCTGCGTCTGCTCTTCCACCGGAAATTCTCCTTTTAACATCTGCGCGATCGCCCGCTGCAGTTCTTCCTCTGTTCCGACCGGCATATAACAGCTCTCCTCATTCTGCTGCCATCCAAGTGTAAATGTCTCACCCATTTCCCAGATCATCTGAGCAGCAGATGAAACAACTTCTGCCATCGTATCCATTTCTCCTGCTTCTGCCCGTCCTTCCTTATTCCAGTACAAAAGCAATGTTTTTATTTCCGGAAGGCTCGGCTCTCTTATGATAAGCTGCCCTCTCTTTGATGATAATTTCCAGTGGATCTGCCGCAGGCTGTCACCGGGTGCATAATCGCGGAGCGCATACGTCTCGGTCTGATCGTTTCCTTTCCGGAACGGCGACCATTCTTCGGCATCCTCTGTACTTCCGGCTGCCGGCTCTAAAACTATCTGCGGTACAAATGTATCCGGCAGTACAACCGTTTTTGCCACAGACTGTGTCCCGTTCTCTTTACAGCGGACAGCAAGAAAACCAAGCCAGTCCATCAGAAAAACTCCGGTTATCTTCATCGTCAGATAACCGCAATAATCTGAGCGAAAGGAAAAACTTTCTTTTGTCTGTTTCTCTGTCACTGTCGGAATCTCAATATCCTGTTCCGTCATTTCTTTCGTCAGCCTGTTTTTCATCTGTACTCTGACAAAACTATGAAATACCGGAAGTTTTCCTCTGTTTTCAACAAAAATATCCGCATCCTGTTCTTTTCCTTTTTCGGCAGACGCCGAGCAGAAAATCTCCATTTTCAGATTCTTTCTTATGTACAGATTCAAAGCTGTACTTATAAACGGAATCAGAAACCAGAACACCACGCAATAAAATGCTATGGCACTGTCACGAAAAAATACAACTGTTCCAAGTACCGCCAGCACAAATATCCAGCTGATCATTCCTTTGATCCTTTGTTTTCTCATCGAATCACTGACTCCTTTATCTCCGGTCCCGGAATCTGTTCTGTCAGTTCTTTTAAGACAAACTCCGCAGACTGTTCATGCAGTCTGGCTTTGGCGGAAAGCAACAGTCTGTGCACACATACCGGTGCAAAGATTTCCAGCACATCTGCCGGTATCACATAATCCCGTCCTTTGATAAATGCACATGCTTTCGCGCTCCGGCATACTGCAAGCGCCGCTCTCGGACTTAAGCCAAGCTGAATATTTTCCTGTGTTCTCGTCGCTTCAACAAGTTCTGAAATATAATTGTAAATCAGATCATCCACATAGACGTTCTGCACCTCTCCGATCAGTCCGAGAAGTTCCGGAATATCCACTGCCGGCTGTACATCATCCAGCGGATTGGCGTGATGTCTGTCTTTCATCATCTCAATCTGCCCGGCACGATCCGGGTATCCCATTTTCAGTTTCATCAGGAAACGGTCAAGCTGTGCATTCGGCAGTTTCTGAGTACCCGCTGTACCGACCGGATTCTGGGTCGCAAGAACAATAAATGGTTCTTCCAGTTTTCTCGTGACGCCGTCCACTGTCACCTGTTTTTCCTCCATTGCTTCCAGAAGCGCTGCCTGTGTCTTGCTGGACGTACGGTTGATCTCGTCTGCCAGCAGAAGATTTGTCATGATCGCGCCCGGTTTATACTGCAATTCTCCTGTCTGCATATCATAAGCAGAAAATCCGACAATATCAGACGGCATCGTGTCCGGTGTAAACTGGATACGCTTATTATCCAGGCCAAGCGCCTTCGCAAATGCTGTCGCAAGTGTTGTTTTTCCGGTTCCCGGCACATCCTCCAACAGCACATGTCCCTGTGCCAGTACTGCGATCAGAACTTTCTCTATAACATCATCTTTTCCGACAATGGCTTTTTTCACTTCTTCCTGTATCTGTACTATTTTATCGTGCATATCTGTTCCTTTCTCCCTGCTATCCTTCTGCATTTTATTTAAAATCAAAAATCCATTTCTTCTCTGTCCGCAATTTCTGTACCGCTTCCAAAGCGATCATTGCCTGATACGTTGCCATCGCACTTCCTTCTTCGTCCGCTTTTTCATGCATATATATGCCATCCTCTTTACGGAACTTTGCAAGCGCGTCCAGCAGTGTGCTTTCTTTTTTCGTAAATGTCTCATCCTTTCCCGGATCTCTTTCTAGTGCGCACAGTGCAAGGATCACCTGGGAAATGGATTCAGAACTTGCAATATTATCATATAGAAATTCTGCATCGTCAGACTCCTGCGCAGCAAGCCATTTTACTGCTGCATCGATACTTTCTTTCATCTTCTGCGCATCCAGTTTTTCCTTCTTGCATTTGTCTTCTTTATAATAAGGTGCAAGTGCCTGCACCGCCATAGCTGTTATATCTACTTCCGGATCCAGACTGTTGTCGATACAAAAACCACCACTTTCTTTTTGATACTCCAGAAGCTCTGTTATAAACTTCTTTCTAAGCTCCGGCTGCTTTGGATTGTTATAATCTCCGGCATCCAGCATAAGCAATGCATAGCACAGTCCATTTGCGCCCTGGATTCCCGGATCGCCTTTCGTAAAATTCCAGGTTCCGTCCGCAACAAGATCGATCACTTTCCCGGATGCGTTTTTCACTTTTTCCGGATTCCCGTCAAGTGCCAGCATCGTAAGTGCGATCCGGTGATATTCGGTTGCCTTTACTTTACTTAAACCGCCGCCCCGCTCATATGCTTTTTCGACATACTTCTGTAGCCGATTCAAATATGCCGCCTGCACTTTGCTGTTTGCTTTTCCCGAGAATGTCAGCGCAACCGCCGTCCAGTCGCTCGTTCCGTCTCCCGCCGGGAGCGTACTTTCATCCAACAGGACAGATTTTTCTTGTGATTCGTAAAATGTATCCAGACTTTCCGCGCTCTGTGCAATCTGCGATTTCAAATCTTTTTTTACCTGCTTCTCTTCCTTTGCACATCCGGCACTTCCAACAGCAAGTGTAAATGCAAGGATTCCTGCAAGCAGGCGTTTTCCATATTTTCTCATCTTCTTCTCCCTGGCAGAGACTTTTATTCTCTGTGATCTCTTAATTTTCTGTTTCCCCTATTTTGTTTGGCGTATCAGAAATTGTTGGTTTTTTCATTTTCTCACTTTAGTGTATCTGCAGTTGTTTCTTCTTTATCTGTCGGCTGCGTCTTATCCGATGAATCCGGCTTATCTGTGGAACCTGGTTTGTCTGATGAATCTGGCTTATCTGTGGAACCCGGCTTATCTGTGGAACCCGGCTTGTCTGTGGAGCCCGGCTTATCTGTGGAACCCGGTTTGTCTGATGAATCTGGCTTATCTGTAGAACCTGGTCTATCCGGTTTCTCAGAGTTTCCTGTCGCCGGAAGTGTTTCCCGCTTTGTCTCGCCACACCGCTTACATGTATACTCTACATATCCATCTTTCGTCGCTGTAGGCTCCACGCGGGATGTCTCTTTATAACTGTGTCCCTGTTCAATAATCTCGCCGTCTCTCCAGACTGCACAATAACCGGATAATGTTCCTTCTGTTGTCGCTGTCACACCGACGTCTTTTCCATAAGCAACTGTATAGCGGAGCACGATCTTCTCTCCACCGTTTAACTTCCATGCAGACATTGCCTTACCCGGGCAGTAACTTCCGTTTATGAAATACAACCATCCCGAACCTCTTGTGAAATCAAATTCGCTCAGCCGGTCTCTGGAGCCCGGCGAAGTAAACGTAATACCATCACGCTTCAGCAATTTTTCCAGTCGTTCTCCAATCTTACAACCTTTAAATGCATCCGCGCGGGCAATGCTGCTCAGATAAAATTCCTGTTTTACAGAACCGCCGGAATTATAAGCATACCCGTAATCATCCAGCATTTTCAGCACCGCTTCTGCCGCCGTATCTCCGGCTTTTACATCTACCGTTCCTTCTTCTACAACGCCACATTCCACGGTTGTCGCGTCAATAACAACCGAAACGCTTCCGATTTTCTCATCTTTATTATGATACTGGTAGCGAAGCTTATATTCCACATACTTGGAATTGCCGTCTTTGTCCCACGCGAGCACTGTGATCACATGGTCGGAAGTATCGCCCACATTCGGACGTTTAAACTGTAATTCATATTCATATACACCACTGCCGGTCGGATTTGTCACTTCTTTTCCATCCATGATTACACGGATCGCATTCGAATAAATACGTTTTTCTTCCCATGTTTTCGCACTGACTGTAAATGTAAATTCCGATGTATGGATCGTATTTAATCCGTCATCCAGATTTGTCTCTATCAATGGCGGATGCTTTCCTACTGTCGGATTATTTTTATCTGCCTTATCTGCCTCATAATCGACCACTGCCTGCGCCCAGTCACGGTTTCCTTTTTCATCCGTATAGTAAATGGTAATAACATTTTTACCGTGCTTTAATGTTGCCTGATAATCTTTCTGATTTTCTGACTTCAGCCAGGTTCCGTTGCCGGTATCATTCTCATGCTTGTAATTTACTTTTATCTTCGCGTCTACATCAGACTTCGAATAATATGCATAAAAATCCAGCTTATCTTCTGTAAGCTCCGAATAAGTGATTGTCCGGCTGTAAAGATCCGTCACCAGTTTCCCGTCTTTGTTTCCGGTATTATCTCCGTTATCCGGCTTTTTCAGATTATGTTTTCCACTGTCTGCATCATTATCTCCATTCGGATTCTTCCCCGGAACTTTATCGTCCGGTTTGCCATTATCACCCTTTGTCTCCTGGTTTCCTTTCTGTTTCTGCGCTTTTGAACCAGAAGATTTCTTTGTCTTTTTCTGTTTCTTCTGTGTGGCGTTCTCTTTTGACATCTCCTGCGTCTTCGTCCCGGAACCATTTTCGTTCTTCTGCGCTTTGTCATCGGTTCCATTTTTTAACTGTTCTTTTTTCTTACCTGACTGACCGCCGATTCCGAAATTCGTCTTTAACTTTGTTGTCTTATCCGAAATCGGATTATTCGGTTTCACAGTCCGCCCCGGCAGCATCCACAAAAGTGCAACAATCAGAAGAAACGGAAGGATGCCTGTCAACAGTTTTTTTATTCGTTTCTTATCCATTTATCTCTCTCCCAGACTAAATTTTCTTCTGATCCTCATTAGTTTTCGCGTCCACGGTTCTGCTGCCAGATACAGCACAAGCGCCGTGCACACTCCGTGACTGATATCAAAATACAAACTCTGCGCATAGGCAAGTCCGATTGTTTTCCAGTTGATCGGATCTACATATCCGATAATATATTGAAGGTTCATAAACCAGCCATAAGCAATTCCGCAGAAAAATCCGAACACACACAGCCGAACTGGTTTCTTTCTCTTTCCATGTTCATCTGTCTGCACCTGTCCTACTGTACCAAATACACCAATCCGGTACAGAAGTCCGGTCACCAGACCGATCATCCCCCATGAAAACATCTGCCACGGTGTCCACGGTCCCTGCCCGAACAGGAAATTACTCAAAAGCGCCGCAAGCGCACCGGTAAGATATCCTGCTTTCGCACCAAATGCAATCGCCGTGATCATCACGATCGCCGTCACCGGCTTGAAATTCGGAAGTGGTACTATGGAAAATGCCGCTCTTCCCACTACGCACATTGCCGCCATCAGAGCAACCGGCACAAGATCTCTCGCCTGTGCTTTTCTCTTATCAAATGTCAGATAGAACGGTACCGATGTCAGAATCAGGAACAGCACTGCCAGCACCAGATCTGAATTTTGCATGATCCAGTTCAGGAACGGCTTTCCTGCCTTGCCAGAAAGAAAGGAAGGCGTACGCATCATCCAGGTATATCCGGCAAGCAAAATAAGCAGAAACAGGCATGTGAAAATCGCTGCTATGTCACTTCTTCGTTTTGTTTTCTGCATACTGGTTCCTCCTTTCCATGATTTATGTTCCCTTTGCTTTTATTTCTTTACTGGTAATTACAAGACTGCCCTTACAACTTCCTCGCACGTAATCGCCTCCGGAATTTCATTCCCGGCAATCTGGTTTGCCGCTGTTGTGTAGAAACGGTTTCCCGCAAAAAATGCGTGCGGCTCTCCTTCGGAGATCACCTGACCGTCAAACAATAAACCGCATCGATCGGCATAAGCTGCCGCAAATTCCAGATCGTGTGTTACAAGGAGAATCGCAATGCCACCCTGTGTCAGTTTCTTCAGTAAGCCTGCAAGTTTCTTCTTAAGATATGCATCCAGACCTTTTGTTGGCTCATCCAGAAGCAGTATCTTCGCATCCAGAAGCAGTAACTTTCCAAGTGCCGCCCTCTGCATCTCACCTCCGCTTAAGTCATATGGATGCATGGAAATCTTATCTGAAAGCTCCAGAAATTCTGCCATTTCTTTCGCACGTTCTGCATCCTGTCCGGCACTTTCCAGAAGTTCTTCCCATACAGTATCATACTGGAAAAGTACTTGCGGACTTTGCGGGAGCATGGCAATACGTTCTCCCTTTTCCCGGATTACTCTGCCTCGCCGCTCTTTTATAATTCCGGTCAGTATTTTTAATAATGTGCTTTTCCCGGCTCCGTTCCCGCCAAGAAGAGCAAACATTTCTCCTTTATATAAAGACAGATCCAGACTCCTTAAAATGTCCACTCCGCTTCTCTCATACCGGAACCAGACTTCCTTCGCACGCAGGACGATGTGTGAATCTTTTTTATCTGCTTTTCTTGTTCCGCTATATTTCATATCAGACTGTCTATTACCTCTGTCAGTCAGCACCTCCGCCAGAGCAAGTCTGCCATCCCGGATTGTAAGTGGCAACGGCTTCCCACTGTCATAGATTCCTCTTTTCTTTAATTCCTTAAATATCCGTACTGCTGCCGGAAGTCCTTCATAGATTCTTGATGTATGCTCAGCGTTCTCCTCTTCCATTGAAAAGCGCAGCATCTCTGCCAGCTTCTGCGGTGTTTTCAGTGCTTTTTTCTTTCCATTTTCCATCAGAAGGACACGGTCTGCCATCAGAAATACTTCTTCCAGCCGGTGTTCACACAAAAGTACCGCAACACCCAGCTCCCGATTGATCTTGTGAACCATCTGCAATAAATTAGATGCCGCCAGAGGATCCAGCATACTGGTCGGCTCGTCCAGGAGCAGAAGTTCCGGATTCATCACCATCACAGAGGCAAGATTTAACATCTGCTTCTGCCCACCGGACAATTCGCCTGTCTTTCTGTGAAACAATGTCTCCATGCCGAAAAAGCTCGCCATCTCACTCACACGCCGGCGGATCGTCTGTACCGGCAATGCCGCATTTTCCAGTCCAAATGCCAATTCATGCCACACCGTATCCGTCACGATCTGATTGTCCGGATTCTGCTGCACATACCCAATGCGAAATGCACTGATCTGTTCGTCATACTCCTGCAATGACTTATTTTTATAATAAATATTTCCTGCAAATTTTCCTGCCGGCTGCATCTGTGGCTTCGCCATCCGCAGAAGTGTTGTCTTTCCACACCCGGATGCCCCGCACACAACAAGAAACTCTCCTTCTCCCATCGAAAAGGTAAGTTCATCTAACGCTTTTTGTTCCGCTTCCGGATAAGTAAAACCTACCCCTTCAAATCGTAAGAGTTCCATGCTTTTTCTTCCTTCCATTGTATCAGTCCCGGGATTCCGAGAAGTATCAAAAATAAAACGAGAAACAAAATATTTGCTTTTTTGCTTCCTCCACTTTGTATCTGCGGGTAAAATTCCATCGTCATACATCCCATGCCCCGAAGTACGAAACAAAAAATCACGATTACACCCACTATGCCTGAAAAGAAAATATCTTTTTGTTCAAACCGGAACAGATGAAATGTTGTTCTTTTTCGCAGTCCGTAACCTCTTGCTTTCATAGAATCCGCCTGCTCCACTACATTTTCCAGGCTCCACCCAAGCAGTACCGTAACTGTCTGCAGTGCGTCCTTTGTCCGTAAAAGTATCTGTTTCCACCCACGCTCTTCTTCCGTTCCTTTTAACATCTTCTGACTGTCACGGATCTCTTTCATTTTTTTAGTCAGATCCGGGATATAATTCCATGCCATTGTAATAAGGAGTGCGCTGGATGGAGCAATTTTCCCAAAAAGATAAAGAAATTTATCATTTGTCATCACTTTCTGATAACAGGCAAACCATAAAATAATCGCCGCCATCGACAAGCCCGATGTCAAACCATACCCAAACGCTTCCAGTGTGATCCACTGATTTCCAAGTTTGAATAACCGTGTCACACCTCTGTGATTCAGAAGCGGATTGACAACCGCTATAAAAAGCACAACTGGAAGCATCCATTTACACCACGAAAATGCACGTCTTCCTTCTATATTGTATAGAAAAAACAGTGCACATGCACACGCCAGCACCATTGCCAGCGGATGATGGCAGAGAAAAAACAGTACCATCACTGCCACGAAATATAAAAATAAACATGCCGGGTGTAATTCTTCAAAACTACTCATTCTTTTCCTTCCACTCTTTTGCTTTCTCTTTATCGGTTCCTTTCAGATCAGCACCAAGATCACAACTGTAATTCCATTGCACTTCATCGCCATCTTTTAATGTATATTCACCACAGCTTACTTTTGCATATTTGCCGTTCACACTGTACATCCAACCGCTCCAACGTCCACCGTCCTGTTCATACAGGTTGCCGATTCCCTGAATATAGGCTGTCTTTTTGCCGCCGGAATATTCCATCTGTATTCCTTTGGCATCCTGCACTTCGCAGAGCAGATCAAATACGGAACTGCCCTTCTTCACCTGCATTTTTTCCTTTTTCAGCATGCAGCCATCTTTCGGCAGCACACCTTTCCACTTTTTCTGTTTTGTCAGACCCTTTTTAATCGCCGTATCACAACGGATTTCCACAGATACGTCCATCTTTTCTTCACTGGTCTTTGAAGATCCGGCTCTGTCCGGTGTCTCCTGTGCACATCCTGCCAGCAGCAGACAAGCGCTCAATATCGCTGTGATTTTCCACAATTTCTGTTTTATTTTTATCATTTTTCCACCTTGTTCTTACTTTTTATCCCCAATATATCTGCCTGCCTCCTCTGCTTACAAACAAACTCATTCAGAGTCAGACCTTCTAACCTGTTATAAACTATTATAAATAAGTATAAAAAATAAGCCTCCGTCTTCATGCCTCCGGACTTCTCTTTTATGATCTCCAGATACCTGTATCCTGTCTCGCAGTTCCAACCTACTCACGTCCCTTCTCAAGAATCTCTTGTTCTCAATGGATCTGACGCTTTCGTCCTGATTACAGTAGGGATAAAGTCTGTGGCGGAATCTCACCGCATGTTCCTTGAAAAATATAATAAGCCACTGCAAACTCTGTTCGGGCTTCTGTATTTTCCTGCATCTGTACAGACGACCATTTTCATTCTGTTAATCCATATGAATCTTACTATCCCTGCCTGTGTTTGTCAAGCACACCACAGTTCCTGCCACCGACATTTTTCTCCGGCTGCTATGGCAACAGAGACGAGATAACAAAAAGCAGAAGGACTTCCTGCCCACCGGACAGGCTGCCTTCTGCTTTTTATTATTCCTATATTATGATTCCTCACCCATGCTCACACGCTCAATGTGCATGGCAAGATAACCGATCTCCATATCTTCCAGAGTTACCCGGAGTGCCTTGCTCATATGCTCACAGACAGTCTTCGCCAGTGCATAGGATTCTGGAAACTTATACTCTACATAATCATTCATGTTAATTTTCAAAGATTCTCCGTTAAGCGCTCTTGCCACCATATATTTGACATGATTCATAAGACGGTTATAACTCAGTGAAATAATATTAATATGGATACCTTTCTTTTCTTCAATCAGGGATACACACTCTCGCACAGCTCTCGCCATTTGCATCGAAACAGAAACCGACTCCTCTTCCAACGCAGAATGAATATGAAGCGCCACATAACCGACTTCATCATCATCGATCTCTATATTTTTTTCCTTTTTCAGCATCTCTTTCAGCATGCAGGCAATCTTAAATTCACTGTAAAATAAAGCCTGTATATCTTCCGTCAATGGATTCGATATCTGCTCACCGCGTTTAATTCGCTCTACAGCAAATGCAATATGATCTGCCATCGGGAATAAAATACTTCTGTCTACTTTTCCAAATTGTTCCTCCGCTGCATTCAGGATCTGATTCGCCATCTGAAAATACTCCGGTGCTACACTTTTGATCAAATCTGCCGCGTCACCTTTAGAAGATGTTTCCTGCAGGGAATAAACGGTGCAGGTTTCCGGTTTCTCCATCCGTTCACCGATTTTTCTTCCAAATCCTGCTCCCTTCCCGAGTAGAACATATTCTTTCTGATCATTCAGGTCAATTACGATCACACCATTGTGATTTAACACTTTGCTAATACGATACATGTTTTCCCCACCTTTATCTGCCTTTGACAGATTTCCTTCACTATTCCTAGTCTAACATATATCCTTCATATTCACAAATCTGTTTTCGAAGTTTTAACACCATAGACGGTGCTACGGAAAGTTCATCCACGCCAATTTCCATAAAAGTATCCGTCAATTCCAGATCTGCGCCAAGCTCACCGCAGATTCCAACCCATTTTCCATGTTTGTGCGCATTTTCTGTCACCATTCGGATCATACGGATAATTGCCTTGTGATGGGCATTATAAAAATCATCCAGCTTTGCATTCTGACGGTCGATTGCCATCGTATACTGCGTCAGATCATTCGTTCCGATACTGAAGAAATCAACCATCTGCGCCAGTTCGTCGCTGACCATCACTGCTGCCGGTGTTTCAATCATAATTCCCTGTTCCGGAATCTGATATGGAACTCCCTCTTTTGTCAATTCGTTTTCTACTTCTTTTACAATTTTCTGGATTTTGGCAACTTCCTCTTCCGATGTAATCATTGGATACATCACAGACAAGTTCCCATATACCGCTGCGCGAAGAAGTGCACGAAGCTGTGTTTTGAAGATTTCCGGCTGTTTCAGGCAGATACGGATGGCACGATATCCCATTGCCGGGTTTTCTTCTTCACCCAGTCCAAAATAATCCACCTGTTTATCTGCTCCAATGTCCAGTGTACGGATAATCACTTTCTTTCCCGCCATTGTCTGTAATACCTGACGGTATGCACGAAACTGCTCTTCCTCCGTCGGAAAATCTTCTCTTCCCAGATACAAAAACTCACTCCGGAACAGGCCCACACCTTCTGCATCATTTTCCAGTACGGAAGGAATATCGCCCACGTTTCCGATATTTGCATACAGATGTACTTTTTTCCCATTTTTCGTACAGGTTTCTTTTCCTTTGTATTTTTGCAGAAGCGCCTCTTTTTCCTCTTCCTCCTGCATCTTTTCCTTTGCAGCCGCACACTGTTCTTCTGTCGGCTCTGTGATAAATGTTCCTGCAAACGCATCCAGGACAGCGGTCATTCCATTTTCCAGTTTATCCAGATCCATTTCTGTTCCGATCATTGCCGGAATATTCATCATTCTCGCAAGAATTGCCGTATGGGAATTGGAAGATCCATGTACAGTTACAAATCCAAGAATTTTCTCCTTATCCAACTGCACGGTCTCACTCGGCGTAAGATCATCTGCAACAATAATAGATGCTTCCTCTCCTGCTTCCATTCCTATGCTGTTTCCATTTAAATTCTCAACCAGACGATTAGAAATATCTTTGACATCCGCAGCTCTTGCTTGCATGTAATCATCATCCATTGCCGCAAACATCTCTGCAAAATTATCACCTGTCACTGCGACGGCATAAGAAGCACTGACTCTTTCTGTACGGATCATATTGCGGATGGCATCCTGATAATCTTCATCTTCCAGCATCATCTGATGCACTTCAAAAATTGCCGCACTCGCTTCACCAACCTCACTTAATGCTTTTTCATATAAATGCTGAAGCTGTTCTTTCGATGTCTCAACTGCTTCTTCTACTTTTTTAATCTCCGATTCCGGATCCCCTGCTTTTTCTCTTTTTACCTGTACATCCTGTTTTTTAAGGACTGTAACCGGTCCAAGGGCAATGCCCTTGAATACCGGTTTTCCTTTATATTCCTGTGCCATAGTTTTTACCTCAACGATATTTTCCACTCTTTTGCATTCTGCAAACTTTTACAGATTTGCCTCCAAAAATGCTTTGATTCCATCTGCTGCCGCTTCTTCATCCGGTCCTTCTGCTGTCACACGTACTTCCTGTCCGCATTTGATTCCCAGTGCCATTAAAGCCATCAATCTTGTAACTTCTGCAGATTTTTCATCTTTGTAAATCGTAATCTTACTTTCGTATTTTTTTGCCTCTTTCGCAAGCATTCCTGCCGGTCTTGCATGGATTCCCTGTTCGTCTTTTACTGTGTACATAAATTCTTTCATTTGTTTAATCTCCTTTTTTCATTTTTCTTTATATAATGTTGGATCCTCCAACGGGTTTCTTAATATCTGTCTATTGCAAATAATGGTTCTCCTGCTTTGATCTCGCCTTCTGCCAGAAGTCTTACTTTATCACTGTCTTCCAGTTCTGTACAAAGGACCGGCGAACACAGAGACGGGGCATGTGCTTTCAGAAAATCAATATCAATTTCCATCAGTTTTTCGCCCTTTTTCACTTTCTGTCCATTTTCTACAAATACCTGGAAGCCTTCACCGTTCAGGCTTACTGTATCAATTCCGATATGAAGCAATAAAGATAAGCCACTGTCAGTTAAAAATCCAATTGCATGTTTCGTATCAAATACAAACACGACTTCTCCGTCCTCCGGCGCAACAATCTGTGCATTTTCCGGTGTCACAACTGCTCCATCTCCCATCATGCGTCCGGCAAATCCTTCATCCGGTGCAGTAGACAGGTCGGCTGCCAGACCTGTGATCGGACTGGACACGATAATTGTCTCTTTTACTTCTTTTGTTTCATTTTCTGCAGTTGTATTTTCTTCTTTTGTTACAGCAACTTCTTCTGCCTGCGGAACGATTTCTTCGTCCGGTGCTGTTTCTAAATAGTCTTCAAAGTTTGACTTGATCACTGTAACTTTCGGTCCGTAAATGATCTGCACTCCATTTCCTTTATGAACCACTCCGGAAGCTCCTGTCGCTTTCAAAATGCTATCCTGTACAAGCTCCGGTTTATAAACTGTGCAGCGAAGTCTTGTCGCACAGCAGTCTACGTCAGAAATATTTTTCTTTCCACCAAGTCCTACAAGAATTCCTTCTGATACTGCATCCTCTGGATTTGCTGCTGCACCTTCTTTTCTTGCGTTGACATCTGCTCTCGTATAAAGCTTTACTTCTTCCACATCGTCACGTCCCGGTGTTTTCAAATCCATTTTCTTGATCAGGAAACTAAACAAGAAATAATAAACGATAAAATATCCAACTCCGACGATCACAATCCAGATCCAGTTTGTCTTTTCATTTCCCTGTAAAATTCCAAACAGGAACATATCGATCAGTCCACCGGAGAATGTCATTCCGACACCGACTTTAAAGACGTGCATCAGCATATAAGCAAGTCCTGCGAATACACAGTGAATTCCATACAGCACCGGTGCAACAAATAAGAATGTAAATTCCAGTGGCTCTGTAATTCCTGTCAGCATAGAAGTCAGGGCTGCGGATAATAATAAACCTGCAACTGCTTTCTTCTTTTCCGGTTTTGCTGTCTTATACATTGCAAGCGCGGCTCCCGGCAATCCAAAGATCATAAGTGGGAATTTTCCACTCATAAATCTTGTCGCGGATACTGCAAAATGTTTTACAGACGGATCTGCAAGCTGTGCAAAGAAAATATTCTGCGCACCTTCGATAGTTTTTCCAGCCACCTCTAATGTTCCGCCTACAGCAGTCTGCCAGAATGGAAGATAGAATACATGATGCAATCCAAACGGGATCAGCAGACGCTCCATAAATCCGTAAACCCATGTTCCTGCATATCCGGATTTCAAAACAAGATCTCCGATGTGGTAAATACCAGACTGGATCACCGGCCATACAAAGAACATTAAAATTCCGACTCCTACATAGACCAGACCGGAAATGATCGGTACAAATCTCGTTCCGCCAAAGAATGATAACACCTGCGGAAGTTCGATCTTATAAAAGCGGTTATGCAGCGCCGCAACTCCAAGCCCTACGATAATTCCACCGAACACACCCATCTGCAGGGAAGTGATTCCACATACATCTGCAACTGCTCCTTCTAACATCGCGTCTGCTCCACCGTTTGCCGTAATCAGCGCCCCGATGGAAGCGTGCATGATAAAAAATGAGATTACAGATGCAAGTGCTGCAACTTCTTTCTCTTTCTTTGCCATACCGATTGCAACACCCATTGCAAAAATCACCGGCAGATTCGTGAAAATAATATTTCCGGCTGCACTCATAACCTGCAGGATCAAGTTCAGCACCGTACCCGGTCCCATAATCTTCATCAGTCCATACGTTTTCAACATTGTTTCATTGGTGAACGATCCACCAAGCCCGAGCAGCAGTCCCGCTACCGGAAGAATTGCGATCGGAAGCATGAAGGATCTTCCGACTCTCTGCAAAACTCCGAAAATTTTGTCTTTCATAGTTTTTCTTCTCCTTTTATTTCTTGTTATAGTGTATCCGTTTTTAACATTTATATAGGAGAATTCTCCGCTTCGCGCGAGTGAGCATCTTTTCAGAGAGGTTTATGCAAGAAAAACAAAGTTTCATATATACAGCAAAAAAAAGACATTACCCCTACATAAATATCAAAATACTTATGCACGGTTAATGCCTGCTTACTCAGTTACACACCATGTATGCCATATTTATACCATATCAAAAAAAGAAAGTCAAGATGTAAATTTTATAGAAATCACATACAAAATTTACATCCTGACTCACCTTTGTTGTGCTGCGCACAGCTTTGGCGTGCTCATAATTTGTAGTATCCAGCTTCTTCTCTGTTTTCTTTACAGATAGTTCATAAGAAGTCGCCTCCTGCCAGGAACGGCAGCGGATGTGAAGGACTTAACCGGCGTTGACTTTCTGCCATAAAATTGGCGCTGTCCCTCAGCCTTACAGTTGAAACTGACGCTCCGGTCAGCGGCAGGTATATGTCAATTATAGCAACACAGCACGGCCTTGAAAAGTAAAGAAAGCCGGAATATGAATTTTATAGAAATCACATACAAAATTCACATCCCGGCTGACTACCGTTATTTGTTCTTATTTACTACAGTTTTATTTACCATAGTAGCATTTCAGATACATTTCTTTGATTTCTTTCATCAGTGGATATCTTGGGTTAGCTGCTGTACACTGATCGTTAAATGCCTGCTCTGTCATCTCATCTAATGTATCAAGGAAGTATTTCTCATCGATACCATAATCTTTGATCGTCTTCTTGATACCGATCTTCTCTTTGAGTACTTCCAGTTTTGCAAGGAAGTTTTCAAATACTTCTTCATCTGTATTTCCCTGGCATCCTGCGAAACGTCCAAGCTCTGCATAGCGGGCAAGTGCGTGTGGATACTGGTACTGAGAAAATGTTCCCATCTTTGTCGGTACTTCTGCTGCATTATATCGCATAACTTCTGTTAAAATAACTGCATTTGCAACACCGTGTGGCAGATGGTGGAACGCTCCTAATTTATGAGCCATTGAGTGGTTCAGTCCAAGGAATGCATTTGCAAATGCCATACCAGCCATGCAGGAAGCATTTGCCATATGTTCTCTTGCAATCGGATCATTTGCTCCGTTTTCATAAGCAGATGGCAGGTTTTCAAATACCATTTTCACTGCTTTCATAGCAAGACCATCAGTGTAATCTGTTGCCATGATAGATACATATGCCTCGATCGCATGTGTCATAACATCAATACCGGATGCACTTGTCAGTCCTTTTGGGGCTGTCATTGCATTGTCAACATCTACGATTGCCATATTCGGAAGCAGTTCGTAGTCAGCGATCGGCCATTTTACACCAGTCTCTGCATCTGTGATGATCGCGAAAGGTGTCACCTCAGATCCTGTTCCAGAAGATGTAGGAATTGCTACGAAATATGCCTTCTCTCCCATTTTCGGGAATGTAAATACTCTCTTACGGATATCCATGAAATCCATTGCCATGTCTTCAAAGTTTGCTTCCGGATGTTCATACATCACCCACATAATCTTTCCAGCATCCATTGCAGATCCACCACCGAGTGCGATGATTGTATCCGGCTCAAATGCGCGCATCTGGTCTGCACCTTTCTGTGCACACTGTAATGTCGGATCCGGTGCTACTTCATAGAAGCATGTGTGCTGAATTCCCATCTCATCCAGTTTCTCTTCAATCGGTTTTACATATCCATTTTTATATAAGAAGCTGTCGGTTACGATAAATGCTTTTTTCTTATGCATTACGGTTCCAAGTTCATCCAGTGCTACCGGCATACAGCCTTTCTTAAAGTATACTTTCTCAGGTGTTCTGAACCACAGCATGTTCTCTCTCCTCTCAGCTACCGTCTTAATGTTGATCAAATGTTTTACGCCTACGTTCTCTGATACAGAGTTTCCACCCCATGAACCACATCCAAGTGTGAGGGACGGAGCAAGTTTGAAGTTGTACAGATCACCGATTCCACCGTGTGAAGATGGTGTATTAATAAGGATTCGGCATGTCTTCATTGCTGCTGCATGCTTTGCAATCTTCTCTGTCTGTGCCGGATGCACATATAAAGAAGCTGTATGTCCATATCCACCGTCAGCTACAAGCTGAGCTGCTTTTCCAAGTGCCTCATCAAATGTCTTTGCTCTGTACATTGCGAGTACCGGAGATAATTTCTCATGTGCAAATTCTTCTGAAATATCAACGGATTCTACTTCACCGATCAGGATCTTTGTATTTTCCGGAACTTTTACACCTGCCAGTTTTGCAATCTCGTAAGCAGACTTTCCAGGGATCTTATTGTTCAATGCGCCGTTGATGATGATTGTCTTACGAACTTTATCAAGCTCTTCGCCTGGTTTCAGGAAATAACATCCACGGTATGCAAATTCTTTCTTTACTTCATCATAAATGCTGTCCAGTACAGTTACAGACTGCTCAGATGCACAGATCATACCATTATCAAATGTCTTAGAATGAATGATGGAGTTTACTGCCATCCTCACATCTGCTGTGTCATCAATAATAACCGGTGTATTACCAGCTCCAACTCCGAGTGCCGGTTTGCCGGAAGAATATGCTGCTTTTACCATTCCAGGTCCGCCGGTTGCAAGAATAATATCTGCATCTCTCATAACGGTATTCGTCAGCTCCAGTGAAGGTGTATCGATCCATCCGATGATTCCTTCCGGTGCTCCTGCTTTCACTGCCGCATCCAGAACAACTTTTGCTGCTGCAATTGTAGATGCCTTAGCTGCCGGATGTGGACTAATGATGATTGCATTTCTTGTCTTCAAGCAGATCAGCGTTTTGAAAATTGCTGTTGATGTCGGGTTTGTTGTAGGAATAACTGCCGCAACCAGTCCGATTGGTTCTGCAATCTTCTTAATTCCATATGCTTTATCTTCTTCGATCACGCCACAGGTTTTTGTATTCTTGTATGCGTTATAAATATATTCTGCTGCGTAATGGTTTTTAATAACCTTATCTTCAACGATTCCACGACCTGTTTCTTCGACTGCCTGTTTCGCAAGAGGGATACGCATCTTATTGGCTGCCATTGCTGCTTCGAAGAAAATCTTATCAACTTGTTCCTGCGTGTATGTAGCAAAGATCTTCTGTGCTTCTCTCATCGCTTTCATTTTTGCTTCAAGAGTTTCCACGCTATCAATGATTGTTGGTACTGTCTCTTTTTTCTTTGCCATCTTCTGATCCTCCTGTAAATGGTATATGTGATTTCTTTCTATGTTTCATACTATACATGCTCGTTAATATTTTGTCAATTACTTTTGGTATTTTTTTAACATATTTGTTAATTTTTAAACAATCGCTTCGAAAAGCAATAATTTTCAGGAGGATTTTTGTATATATTTACCACACTATCAATGCGGTGTAATAAAGTAGCTATCATTATTTGATCTTCTCATAAAGAAGTGCTTCCAATTCTTCGTAAGATTCTGTCCGGTTGATTTCATCTCTTAATTTGGATGAGCCTTTCATTCCTTTCGTATACCAAGCAACGTGTTTTCGCATCTCGCGGATACCGATAAAGTCACCCTTGTACTCCATCTGAAGTCTCGCATGTCTTAGCATTGTCTCACGAACCACTTCCGGCGAAGGACGTTCCGGCAGTTTTCCAGTCTTTTCGTATTCCAGAAGTTCTCTGAAAATCCATGGATTTCCCTGGGCGCCTCGTCCGATCATTACGCCATCACAGCCGGTTTCTTCCCGCATCCGGATTGCCTGCTCTCCGGTTGTCACATCACCGTTTCCGATAACCGGAATAGACACTGCTGCTTTAACCTGTCTTATAATATCCCAGTCTGCTTTTCCGGAATAATACTGCTCTCTTGTTCTTCCATGTACGGCTACTGCTTTTGCTCCTGCTTCTTCTGCAACTTTTGCGATCTCCACTGCATTAATATGCGCATCGTCAAATCCTTTTCTGATCTTCACTGTCACAGGTTTCTTTATTGCTTTTGCCGTCTTTGACACAATCTCATAGACAAGCTCCGGTCTTAACATAAGTGCAGAACCTTCTCCGTTCTTCACGATCTTCGGTACCGGGCAGCCCATATTGATATCCAGGATCTGAAATGGAAGTGGTTCGATCATTTTCGCGATCTCACTGATGATATCCGGCTCCGATCCGAACAGTTGCAATGAAACCGGATATTCTTCCGGATGAATCGCCAATAAAGTCTTTGTATTTTTATTCTTATATTGCAGTGCTTTCGCACTGATCATCTCCATACATAAAAGCCCTGCCCCCTGCTCTTTGCAGAGCAAACGGAAGGGCAGGTCTGTAACCCCCGCCATCGGTGCGAGGATATATGGATTTTCAAGCTTTACTTCTCCAATCTTCATGCTTAACGTTTCCTGTTCTTTTGATAAATAATATGAAGTCCTTTTAAAGTCAGCTGAGGATCATACACATCAATCGTATCTGTCTCTGCAGCAATGATTTTTCCAAGCCCTCCGGTCGCAACGACTTTTGCATTCTCATAACCAGACTCTTTTTTCAACTGATTGATGATATATTCTGTCTGTCCGATCTGTCCGTAGACCAGACCGCCCTGCATTGCCGAAATCGTCTCTTTCGCCAAAATAGATGCCGGTTTCTTAATCTCGATCGCCGGCAGCATATCTGCCTCACCCCACAATGCCTGCGCGGAAGTGCGGATTCCCGGAGCAATCACACCTGCTTCAAATGTGCCATCTGCTCCGACAATATCATACGTTGTCGCTGTTCCAAAATCTACAACAATAACAGGTCCTCCAAATAATGTATATGCTGCAACCGCATCCACGATACGATCAGCCCCTACCTGTCTCGGATTCTCTGTAACGATACGGATTCCGGTCTTAATTCCTGCTGAAACGACCATCGGTTTTACACCAAAATATTTAATAATTGCGCTTCCTAAAGAATGCATGATATCCGGAACTACAGAGGCGATAATTACGTCTGTAATCTGTTCGCCTTCAATTCCATGTCTTTCCACCAATTCACGCAATGTGATTCCATATTCATCTGATGTACGCGGCTGTTTTGCCTTCATACGGAAAGTACCGGAGATCTTGTCTTCCGAAAAAATGCCGAGTGTAATGTTTGTATTTCCCGCATCTATAACTAATAACATATTTTCCTCCTACAGCTCTTCTCCCAGGAAGAACACTTTGTAATATAACTGCAGCGACTGCAGTAATTCCTGTTTTTCTCTCTGAAGCTGTTTGATTTTCAACTGGCTTCCAATATCATCAAACATCGGATCTCCCTCTTCAGATGTCACTTCAAAACACAGCTCTCCGTTTTCTTCATAGACCAGTGTCAGTATGCCACCTACGTCGTGTACATATAACACACACATGATTTTCAGTTCGTCTTTGATATGATCCGGTAGTCCTGAAAAATCAGGATTCAGATAATATTTTTCTTCATAAGAATTTGCCCCACAAAGGACGATTTTCTCTTCGTACATAATACCTCCGCTATTTTACAACAGTTTGTCCCGGCTGTCTATACATATCCATAGATTCCTCGCACAGACACTTCTCCGGCATAGATTTCACGCTCAGTGCCATCCGGCAGAACTACGATCAGCTCACCGGTATCGTTAATTCCTTTTGCGTGTGCTTCATATGCTCCCGCCGGATCCAATACCCGCACATCCCGGTTACGATTAACCAGACACGCTTCATATGCCTCCCGGATTCCGGACAAATCTTCCCGCTGCACAAACTGTTCATAATATTGTTCAAATCTTTCCATAACCGTCGCAATAACTCCGGCACGCTTTACAGGCTTACCCGTCTCCACCTTCAAAGATGTTGCCGTCTCTTTGATCTCATCCGGAAATGTTTCCTGATTGACGTTGATCCCGACTCCGATCACAACATAATTGATATAATCAATTTCCGTACTCATCTCCGTCAGGATTCCGCAGATTTTCTTCTTATTCAGTACGATGTCATTCGGCCACTTGATTCCCGCGTCCACACCAAGCGCATCCCTGATTCCATCTGCTACCGCAAGCGCCATTACAAGTGTCAGCATCGGTGCTTTCACCGGCGGTATCTCCGGTCTTAATAAAATAGTCATGGAAACACTGTTCCCAGACGGTGACTCCCAGCCGCGTCCGCGTCTTCCTTTACCGGCAGTCTGTCGATCTGCGACAAACAGTGTACCGTGTACTTCACCTTTCTCACCCGCCGCTTTCGCCTGATTATTCGTGGAATCCGTCTCGTCGTAGTAAACAACCTGTCTGCCCGCCCATTTTGTCGTAACCAGACTTTCAATTTCTGCTTTTGACAAAACATCCGGACTATCCAGAAGGCGGTAGCCTTTATTGCGTACCGCCTCAATTGTGTAACCTTCTTTTTTTAACTGTTCCATTACTTTCCAGACTGCAGTCCTTGACACCTGAAAATGATCACAAAGCTGCTGCCCGGATATATAAGAGCTGCTCTCTTTCAGCAGTCGTAAAATCTCTGCTTTCATCTTATCGCTCCGACTTTCTATCTCTCACCAAGTGTTGCAACCATAACCGCTTTGATCGTATGCATACGGTTCTCTGCCTCATCGAATACCTTGGACTGTGAAGATTCAAATACTTCATCTGTTACTTCCATATCTGTAAGACCATATTTTTCATAAATTTCTTTACCGATTTTGGTCTTCAGATCATGGAATGCAGGCAGGCAGTGCAGGAAGATTGCTTTCTCTCCGGCATTATCCATTACTTCCTTCGTAACTTTATATGGTGACAATTCTTTGATTCTCTCTGCCCATACTTCATCCGGTTCACCCATAGATACCCACACGTCTGTATAAATAACATCTGCACCTTTGGTTCCGGCTTTTACATCCTCTGTCAAAGTAATGGTTCCGCCGCTTTCTTTTGCATAGCCTCTGCATGTTTCAACAAGTTCTGCATCCGGGAAATATTTTTCAGAAGTACATGCTGTAAAATGCATTCCCATCTTCGCACACGCAATCATCAGAGAGTTACCCATGTTATACCTTGCATCGCCCATGTATACAAGATGGATATTTTCCAGTGTTCCAAAATGCTCACGGATCGTCAGCAGATCTGCCAGCATCTGTGTCGGATGATACTCATTTGTCAGGCCATTCCATACCGGCACACCTGCATGTTTTGCCAGTTCTTCTACACGTTCCTGACCGAATCCACGATATTCGATACCATCAAACATTCTTCCGAGTACTCTTGCTGTATCTTCAATACTCTCTTTCTTGCCAATCTGGGATCCACTTGGATCCAGATAAGTGGTTCCCATTCCCATGTCATGTGCCGCCACTTCAAAAGAACATCTGGTTCTTGTACTTGTCTTTTCAAAAATAAGCGCAACATTCATGCCTCTGTATTTATCTACCGGAATTCCTTTTTTCTTCTTATCTTTCAGATCTGCTGCCAGATCCAGCATGTAGGTAATCTCTTCCTTTGTAAAATCTTTCAGTGTTAAAAAATGTCTGCCTTTTAGGTTCATCCTTCGTGTCCTTCTTTCCTTATTGTCCAGTCAGCCTTTTTGGCCGTTGTTTAGCCGTTGTTTATTTTATTTATCTTTTCCACCAATCTCTGCCATGGACTTCACCAGTCCTGCCATGCCCTGGATCTCGGATGGAATAATAATCTTGGTTGCTTTTCCGTCTGCTGCCTTCTCAAATGCTTCCAGGCTCTTCATTGTCAGCACGGCTTCATCTGCTCCTGCTTCTTTCAGGAAACGAATACCGTCTGCATTCGCCTGCTGCACCTTTAAGATTGCTTCTGCTTCACCTTCTGCTTCACGGATCATTGCTTCCTTCTGTGCCTCTGCTTTCAGGATTGCTGCCTGTTTCTCTGCTTCCGCATCAAGGATTGCCGATTCTTTATGACCTTCTGCTACCAAAATTGTTGACTTCTTCTCACCTTCTGCACGCAGGATTGCTTCACGTCTCTCACGCTCTGCTTTCATCTGTTTCTCCATTGCGTCCTGAATAGCTGCAGGTGGTATGATATTTTTCAGCTCTACACGATTTACTTTAATTCCCCATGGATCTGTTGCCACATCCAGGGAAGCACGCATCTTCGTATTGATCGTCTCTCTGGAAGTCAATGTCTGGTCAAGTTCCAGATCACCGATAATATTACGAAGTGTCGTTGCTGTCAGATTCTCAATTGCCATGATCGGATTGGCAACTCCATAACAGAACATCTTCGGATCTGTGATCTGATAAAACACAACTGTATCGATCCGCATTGTTACATTATCTTTTGTAATAACCGGCTGTGGCGCAAAATCTACAACCTGTTCTTTCAGATCAACACGTCTTGCCACACGGTCAAAAATCGGAACTTTAAAATGAAGTCCCGTACTCCATGTTGCCTGGTAAGCCCCCAGTCTTTCGATTACAAGTGCCTCTGCCTGTCTGACAATCTTCACACAGGATATAATAAGCATCACAACAATCAATATTAATATTGCTAAAAAAATCGTATTTAGTGCCATCATCTTTACTCCTCCTCTTTTCTTCTCTCTCTGACAATAAGCTTCACACCTTGGATACCTTCCACTACAACGATCGTATCTTTTGCGATCTTTCCATCCGGTTCGTCTGTCTTTGCCGACCATTCCTGTCCACGGATTTCTACATGCCCTGCTGCCTGCAGTGTATCAATATCTTCTGTCACCAGTGCCTGTTCCCCAATAAGACTCTCAGCGTTCGTCTTCTGCCGCTCTTTATTAAAGTACTTCACGGCAAGTGGTCTTGTAAGCACCAGTAATATAACAGAAACTATGAGAAATGCAACAACCTGCACAGGCAGACCGAAGCCGATCACTCCGCTCACAAATGCCACCAGCGCTCCGCCGGCAAACCAGATTGTCGTAAGTCCCATAGTCAAGATCTCGATAATTAATAATATTACAAATAATATAAGCCAGTATACAGTCTGCATAAATATTCCTCACTTTGCTCCGTGCTTCGCACTCCCTCAATCTGTCCGAGCCCCAAAGTCTTGCATCCACTTATGAGTAAACTCATGTGGATGCCGGACTTTTTGTCTCTGGTATCATTATCTTACTATATTTTCTCCGATAACGCAATTCTAACTGTCTACTGACTTCCTTATGATTTTATGAATTTTTCTCTGTATTTCTTCTCTGTCTCTTCACTTCAAACATCAATACCGAAGCGGCTATTGCGGCATTTAACGACTCCACCTCTCCACTCATCGGAATAATGATATAGTGATCTGCCATTTTCGAGGTTTCTTCACGCAGCCCGTTCCCCTCATTTCCAATCAGGAATGCACAGGAGAAAGCATAATCTTCTTCATCATAAGACTTCTCCCCGTCCAGATGCGCCGCGTATACTTTAATCCCGGCATCTTTGATCTTGCGGATTGCCTTCAGGATATCTTCCGCATAATAAAACGGCATCCGGTAAATAGAACCCATCGTTGAACGGATTGTTTTCGGATTGTAAATATCCACACAGTCACGGCTCATGATCACACCTGTTACACCTGCGCCTTCTGCAGTCCGCACAATCGTACCCATATTTCCCGGATCCTGCAAATTATCCAGCACTAGCAGATGCCTCTTTTCGCCTTTTAACAGATCCTCCAGCTTATAGGATTTCTGCCGCACAACACAGAGAACACCCTGTGGTGTCTTTGTATCCGATGCATGTGCAAATACAGTATCCGTCAGCACTTCTATATGCACTCCGGCTTGCCCTGCAATCGCATTTACCAGCACTTTTTCTTTTTTATAAAAAGATTCAGATACATATACTTCCTGTAATTCATCCACCGGCACTTCCCGGAACATCCGGATGCCTTCCACAAGAAATACATGTTCTTCATCTCTTAATTTTCTCTTCTTTTTTAAATTAATCAGTCTTTTAACTTTTCCGTTTGCTGTACTTGTAATCATTCTCTCTGTCCCTTAATAACTATAATATTGAAGCACCTCTGATTATGGTGCCTGCAAATCGCTTTTTACTTCACCTTTTTCACAATAATTGTTATACTTTGAAACGGTATCCGACACCCCAGATTGTCTCGATATACTGAGGGTTGGATGTGTCCATCTCGATCTTTTCACGGATTTTCTTAATGTGCACGGTTACAGTTGCGATGTCACCGACAGATTCCATATCCCAGATTTTCTGGAACAGTTCATCTTTGGAATACACATGATTCGGGTGTGCCGCAAGAAATGACAACAGATCAAATTCTTTTGTTGTAAATGTTCTCTCTTCTCCATTTACCCATACTCTTCTTGCAGTCGTGTCAATCTTAAGTCCTCGGATCTCGATCACTTTATTTTTTTCTGCCATGCTTCCGATCAACCGATCATATCTTGCAAGATGTGCTTTCACACGTGCCACCAACTCGCTCGGGCTGAACGGCTTTGTCATATAATCATCCGCTCCCAATCCCAGTCCACGAATCTTATCAATATCATCTTTTTTTGCTGATACCATAATGATTGGTGTGTTCTTCTCATCTCTGACCTTCCGACAGATTTCAAATCCATCTACCCCCGGAAGCATCAGATCAAGAATCAGAAGATCATATTCTTCCTGAAGTGCTTTCTCAAGTCCACTGTCTCCATCATTTGCAACTTCCACTTCAAATCCGCTCAGTTCCAGATAGTCTTTCTCCAGATCTGCAATCGTCTCTTCGTCTTCAACTATTAAAATCTTACTCATTCAATGGTACCTCCTGATATTTTCTCAAAACAAAATACATCGTTGTTCCTGTGTCTTCTCTGCTGGTTGCCCAAATCTTACCACCATGCTCTTCCACAATCTTCTTAACAATAGAAAGCCCGATACCGCTTCCGCCTTTGGAAGAATTTCTTGAAGCATCCGTTCTGTAAAAACGGTCGAAAATATTTGGCAGATCCTTGGCTGCAATTCCTTTGCCGTTATCTTCCAGTTCAACCTGAATAAAGTCACCGACATCTTTTACACGAAGATTGATGATCGGTTTTCTTTTATCCATATATTTCAACGAATTATTTACAATATTATGCACAACACGCTTGATCTGTTCCGCGTCTGCAATCACTTTCACTTCTGGATCTACATAATTAAAATATTCAAATTCTACATTTTTTGACTCCAGTTCCAGCGACAAATCTTCTGCACAATCTGTAAAATAATCATTTACAGATATAATATTGAAGTTATATGGAATACGGTTTGTGTCAATCTTGGAATACAATGTCAACTCATTGATCAGTGTATTCATCTCATTCGCTTTATTATAGATCGTCCGGATATATTTGTCCATTTTCTCCGGTGTATCCGCTACTCCGTCCATGATTCCTTCTGCATATCCTTTGATTGCTGTCACCGGTGTCTTAAGGTCATGGGAGATATTACTGATCAGCTCTTTGTTCTCCTTGTCAAACTGAATCTTCTCTTCTGCACTGTCCTTTAACCGCTTACGCATATCTTCCAGATCACTGCAGAGCTGGCCGAGCTCATCATCAGACTCCGGTTTGATCTCAAAATCCAGATTACCTTCTTTGATATTATAAGCTGCCCTCTTCATCTTTGACAACGGACGCATGATTCCGCGGTAGATCCACATGAGCAAAATAAATGCCGTTGCGATTAAAACAATAACAACCACACAGATCAAGTCTACAAAAAGCTCCTCCACTTCTGGTATAACGTTCTTCATGTCTGTAACGATAAATGCGCTTCCTTTTTCTCCGCTTCGATATTTAAAATCAATCTGCTTGATCAGTACCTGAGCATTGCCACCCAGATAAAGTCCATTTTTCGCATCGGCATCTGCCTCACCATACTTCGGAAGCTGACGGATCACATATTTTGTTTCCCCACTGTCTGTACCAATGTAAACAATTGTATTTCCTTTTCGCACAAGCAGATAGGCTTTTTTCTTTTCCAGTTTTTTATTTACTTTCTCAAGTCTGGTCGCATCGCCCATCTCTTCCGGATCTTCGGCAATAATCTTCTTTAGTTCTTCATACGGCTTCTCAGTTACTTTTGACAATACCTGCATAGAATTTGATAAGCTCTCCCAGGTTGTATCAGTAACTCCATATGTCTTTTCGATTGAGCTGATCTGATGTCTGCACAGGACTATTCCCATAGTTGTTGTCAATATAATCGGAATCAGCGTAATCGTTAAAAATGCTATCACAAGTCTTGTTCTTATTTTCATAGGAACACCTCCAGACTCAAGTATAGCATGAAAAAAGGCGCTTCACATCAAAGCGCCTGTAAACATTTCTAAAAATTTTATAAATATGCTTTCAGTACATCCACCTTATCTGTCTTTTCCCAGGAGAGGTCGATGTCTGTACGTCCAAAGTGTCCGTAAGCTGCTGTCTGCTTGTAAATTGGTCTTCTCAAATCCAGCATTTTGATAATTCCTGCCGGGCGGAGATCAAAGTTCTCGCGGATGATCTCAACCAGTTTTTCATCAGATACTTTACCGGTTCCAAATGTATCTACCATAATGGAAGTCGGATGAGCAACTCCGATTGCGTAAGAAAGCTGGATTTCACATTTCTTGGCAAGTCCTGCTGCAACAATATTTTTCGCAACGTAACGTGCTGCGTACGCTGCTGAACGGTCTACCTTTGTGCAGTCTTTACCTGAGAATGCTCCGCCGCCGTGACGTGCCATTCCACCGTAAGTATCTACAATGATCTTGCGCCCTGTCAGTCCACTGTCTCCGTGTGGTCCACCGATAACAAAACGTCCTGTCGGGTTGATAAAGAATTTTGTATTCTCGTCTACCATCTCTGCCGGAAGTACTGTGTCAAATACATATTTCTTAATATCTTCGTGAATCTGCTCCTGTGTCACATCCGGATCGTGCTGTGTAGATAAGACAACTGCATCCAGACGTTTCGGAACATCATTTTCATCATATTCTACTGTAACCTGTGTCTTTCCATCCGGTCTCAGATAAGAAAGCGTTCCGTTCTTCCTTACTTCTGTAAGTTTTCTTGCCAGTTTATGCGCCAGAGAAATCGGATATGGCATCAGTTCCGGAGTCTCATCCGTTGCGTATCCGAACATCATACCCTGGTCACCGGCTCCGATCGCATCAATCTCATCATCGCCCATTGTATGCTCTTTTGCTTCCAACGCTTTATCAACTCCAAGAGCGATATCTCCAGACTGCTCGTCAATTGCTGTGATCACACCACATGTCTCTGCGTCAAATCCAAATTTTCCTCTTGTATAGCCAATCTCTTTTACTGTATCGCGTACGATTTTCTGAATATCAACATAAGCATTTGTAGTGATCTCACCCATAACGAGAACCATACCTGTCGTTGTTGTTGTCTCACAAGCCACACGGCTCATCGGATCCTGTTCCATCAGTGCATCAAGAATCGCGTCTGAAATCTGGTCGCACATTTTATCCGGATGTCCTTCTGTAACGGACTCGGATGTAAATAATCTTTTTTCCATGTCATTCTCCCTTCTACTTTCTCCCGGGGACGGGGATTTTCCAGAAAATCCCCGTCCCCTTTTAAAAAAGACCTGTCCCTTTTTATGTTATCCACATAATCATCCACAATGCGAAAAAAACAGTCCACAACAAGTGGACTGTTTATATTCTCATATATCAATCTTCTTATTGTTCGATTACTCGCTCAGGTTGGCACCTTCCCATGATGGGGGTTGCCGCAGCTTCACAGATCCTTTGTACCTCCACTGCTCTGAATAAGAGAAAGTTAGCAATATTTATTATTTTCTTTGTTACCTTATAGAACTTTACACGTTTTAACTGTTCTTGTCAACTGATTTATCCAACTTTTAATTTGAATTTCTGAATTTCTTTCTCAGTTTCTACTTTTTCGATGACACCGCCAAGACCTCTGAGCTTCTCTTCGAATCTCTCATATCCTCTTTGGATATATACAATATCATCTACAATTGTAATGCCTTCTGTTGCAAGTCCTGCAATACAAAGTGCAGCTCCTGCGCGGAGATCCGGTGCACTCACTCTTGCTCCGCTGAACTTCTCAACACCTTCGATAGTTGCTGAGTTGCCTTCCACTTTGACATTCGCTCCCATTCTGGCAAGTTCGTCCAGATATTTGAAACGATTTTCAAAAATACTCTCTGTAATTGTGCTTGTTCCCTTGCAAAGTGCAAGCGTCACACCAATCTGTGGCTGCATATCCGTTGGGAATCCAGGATATGGAAGTGTCTTCACATGTGTACTTGTAAGATCTCCCTTGGATACAACACGCACTGCATCGTCAAATTCTTCTACCTCACAGCCAATCTCTTCCAGTTTGGCAATCGTAGCTTCCAAATGCTTCGGAATGACATTCAATACTGTCACATCTCCTCTGGTTGCCGCTGCCGCAAACATAAATGTTCCGGCCTCAATCTGATCCGGAATAACTGAATACTCTGTACTGTGAAGCTGTCTGACTCCACGAATCTTGATCACATCTGTTCCTGCACCACGAATATTCGCTCCCATGCTGTTCAGGAAGTTTGCCACGTCTACAACGTGTGGCTCTTTAGCCACATTCTCCATAATTGTAAGACCGTCTGCCATCGCAGCCGTCATCATTACATTGATCGTAGCGCCTACACTGACAACATCAAAATAAATATGTTTACCAACAAGCTTCTCAGCTTCTGCCATGATCTTACCATATTCAATCTCTACTTCTGCGCCCAGTGCACGGAAACCTTTCAGATGCTGGTCAATCGGTCTGCTTCCGATATTACATCCTCCCGGCAGTGCCACTTCCGCATGTTTGTACTTTCCGAGCATTGCGCCAAGTAAATAGTAAGATGCACGGATCTTTTTAATATAATCATATTCTATACTGAAATCATGAATGCCTCTTCCGTTGATCGTCACAGTATGACGGTCAATTCTATTCACTGTCGCTCCGATTCCGGCAATTGCGTCCAGTAATACATTAATATCGTTGACATCCGGAAGATTATCAATCTTAACTGTCTCATCTGTCATGATCGCAGCCGCAAGAATTGCAAGTGCCGCGTTCTTTGCTCCCCCTATTTCGACCTCTCCGACTAACGGATGGCCACCTTTAATAATATACTGTTCCATTAACCACACCTCTATATAATATTGCTGTCTATGATATAAGCATATTGGATATAGCAGTTATGCCCATTTTGTTCTCTTAAAAATCTAAAACAGGAAGACTCCCACTTCCTGAGTCTTTGCTATTATAGCACAAATCCAACATTTGTAAAATATTTTTTAATTTTATGTAATTATTTTGTAACATTTAATCCGTTTTCAAGCACACGAAGAACTTCCTCGATTGTCTCTTCCAGATCCCGTCCTTCCTCACTGATCGTGAGATCTGCATACCGTTCAAATAATGCGGTACGCTCCTCATACAGATCTTTTAATCTCTGACCGTCTTTTAACACAACACCTCTGTTTTTAGCATTATGGAGTCTGTTATTTATTGTCTCATACGACGTATGTAAATATACGATCGTTCCGGTCTCTTTGTAATGCCTCATTGCATTCTCGCAATATACAACACTTCCTCCCGGCGAGATAACAGCACGCTCTTCCTGAATCTCCGCATTCACCCGGTCTTCAATCCGTAAGAAACCTTCATTTCCTTCTTCTGCAATAATCTCTTTAAGCAAACGCTTCTCCACTTCCTGGATTACCAGATCTGTATCTACAAACTTATATCCCAGTCTCTTAGCAACAACAACACCGACTGTGCTTTTCCCCGATGCCGGCATTCCGATAAATACGATATTCTTCATATTTTTCATCCTTTAGTCTGTATTTGTTTGAAATCTTTTGATACTTATTACATTTTAATCCTATCCATTTTAACATAAGATTCCTTTTTCGTCCACTTCTTGCTTCAGAATCTACTGCCTTTACAAGATTCGAACTCATTTTTTATCATTTTCTGACCAATTCTACCAATACCGCTCTGCCTGATCTGCCAACGGATACTTTACCATAAAAAATAAGAACCGGAAATCCTTTTATTCCTCCGGTTCTTATTTTGTATAAATTATCTCTTCAGGATACACTCTCATTCAGAAAATAATATTTTCTCTGAAAGTTTCTCCGCTCCTGCCTTCGGCGGCATATCTCCTGACAGGTCATTACCCACACCAGCTCACGAAGCCAGTCATCTTCCATTTTCGTCGGAAGATCATCTGTTTTATCCTTCTGCTTATCTGCAAAGTCGATCTGACCTTTCACATTTGCATAAACACGACCGCATATCATCTGTATTTGCAAACGATCCGGATACTCATCATAAATCATACTGACGTCATATTCCAGCCGGTCGCATTCTGCCTCTACATATGGCAGAATCTTTTTCACTTCGGCCGGATACATACTCTTCATATAAGATACATCCCGGCTGTTTTCCCGCTCCCAGGCTGTATCGATTGGCAGCTGATTTTGATATGCCATATAAAAAGGCAGTTTCTCGCTCATCGGTTCTGCTCCTTCCAGGGAAATTATCTGCTTTATTATATGCATTTTTTCATAAGCTGTTCCCTGAAATCTTTTCTGTTATTCATTTTTTGCGGCTTCAAAATTCCGATGCAGAAGTTTGTGTTCTTTTCCTTTCAGCAAGCCATCGTACAACGTCTGAACCAACGGATTTTCATTGGACTTCTTAATCTGGGTATTCACATCTGAATCATAAAGACCCTTCATTCTTGCTGATTTTGTTCTCGGTCCGGCCGGTACCGGCTGTCCACCACCCATGACACAGCCTCTGTAACATGCCATTACTTCTACGAAATCATAGTGTACTTCCCCGGCCTTGATCCGCTTCAAAAGTGCATCTGCATTTCTGAGACCACTTACGATTGCCGCACGAATGGTTCTGCCGTTGTAATCAAATTCTACTTCTTTCAGGCCTTTCTCTCCACGCACACCGCTGAATTTGATATTATCCATATCTACACGGTTATGTCCTTTACGCAGACGTCTCAAAACCGCTTCGGTCACACCGCCGGTTACACCAAAGATCACTCCGGCACCGGATCCGATTCCAAATGGCATATCTGACGCTTCAATTTCCAGATTCTCAAAACGGATACCAGACTTGCGAATCATGGAAACGAGCTCGGTTGTTGTCAGTACATAATCGATATCCTGCTTACCGTTTGTTGAAGATTCCGGTCGTAAAATCTCAGCTTTCTTCGCTGTACAAGGCATAATAGATACAGATACCACTCGTTTTCCGAGATTCTTCTCCGGATCTTTATAATATTCCCGTACTACAGCGCCGAACATCTGCTGTGGTGACCGGCAGGTCGAAAGATTCTCGGCAAATTCCGGATAACGGTTTTCACAATATCTTACCCATGCAGGACAGCAGGATGTAAAGAGTGGCAATTTTTCTCCGGATTCCAGCCGATTCAAAAGTTCTTCCGACTCTTCTATAACTGTAAGATCCGCACCGTAAGATGTATCAAATACTTCATCAAATCCCATACGATGCAGGACATTTACCAATTTACCCATAACATTTTCGCCACGCGGCAGACCGAACTGATCTCCTACTGCCACACGGACTGCCGGTGCGATCTGTGCGATCACTTTGGTATCTTTATCTGCAAGAAGATCCCAGATAACATCCATGTTGGTCTTAATACTGATTGCGCCTGTCGGACATACAACCCGGCATTGTCCACAGTTCACGCAGTCGGTCTCTGCAATTTTCTTATCAAATGCAGGTGTTACCAGCGCTTTTGTTCCTCGATATGCAAAATCAATTGCATTTACTGCCTGCACATTGTCACACATACGTACACAGTCACCGCACAAAATACATTTATTCGGATCTCTCACGATCGCCGGCGAACTGTCATCGATCGGCTGTAATTCTTTCGTATTTTCAAATCGGACATCCATAACACCCATCCGGTGCGCAAGGCTTTGCAGCTGACATTCTCCACTTTTGATACAAGTTGTACAGTCTCTGCAGTGCGCTGCCAGAAGTAACTCCAGAATTAATTTCCGATACTTCATCAGGCGCGGTGTATTTGTATAGATCACCATTCCGTCTCTCGGTGGTTCGGAACAGGATGCAAATGTTTTTCCTTTATCATTTTCTACTGTACATAAACGACAGGCACCATATACAGACAGTTCTGAATGGTAACATAAGGTTGGTATATCAATATCTGCTTTACGAATGACGGTAAGAATATTCGGTTCATCCGTAAATTCTACTTTTCTTCCATCTATAGTCATTACTCCCATGACGTTTCCTCCTATCTGGCAACAGAAATTGCCTTAAACGGACACTGTTCCATACAGGCTCCGCACTTAATGCATTTCTCCTGATTAATGTGATACGGTGATTTCAACTCACCTTCAATTGCTCCAGCCGGACAATTTCTTGCACACTTGGAACATCCTTTACAGATGTCCGGATCAATCTGGAACTGTCTGAGATTTGTACAAACCCCTGTTTTACACTTCTTTTCCTCAATATGTTCTCTATATTCTTCTGCAAATGCATTCAATGTACTGATAACCGGTTTTGGCGCACTCTTTCCAAGTCCGCATAACGCGGTACTCTCAATCATATCGGCCAGTTCACGCAACTCATCTATATCTGTCGGTTTTCCATTTCCGGCTACGATTCTTTCAAGAATCTCCAGCATTCTTTTTGTACCTTCTCTGCATGGCACACATTTTCCACAGGATTCTCTCTGCGTAAAGCTCATAAAGAACCGGGCTACTTCTACCATACAGGTATTTTCATCCATAATAACAAGTCCGCCGGAACCGATCATCGCTCCGATCTTCGCCAGCGAATCAAAATCCATCTTGCTGTCCAGCTGTTTCTCTGTCAGACATCCGCCCGATGGTCCGCCGATCTGAACCGCTTTGAACTTTTTACCGTTCTGAATGCCTCCACCGATATCATAAATAACTTCCCGGAGAGTAATTCCCATCGGCACTTCGATAAGTCCTGTGTTTCTTACATTACCTGTCAATGCGAATGCTTTTGTTCCCGGGCTTTCCGGTGTACCGATACCCAGATACCACTCTGCGCCGTTTTGAATGATCATTGGTACATTTGCGTAAGTCTCAACGTTATTTAATACTGTAGGTTTTGCCCAGAGTCCCTGCTGTACTGTACGCGGCGGTTTTACTCTCGGCATACCACGTTTGCCCTCAATAGATGCTGTCAGCGCACTTCCTTCGCCGCAGACAAATGCTCCGGCTCCTCGGTTGATATGTAAACGGAAGCTGAAGTTTGTTCCCAGGATATGATCTCCTAAAATTCCAATCTCTTCCGCCTGATGGATTGCCGTCTCCAGTCTCTGGATCGCGAGCGGATATTCGGCACGGACATAAATATATCCTTCCTGCGCCTGAACCGCATATGCAGCGATCATCATACCTTCGATCATGCGGTGCGGATCACCCTCCATAATACTTCTGTCCATGAATGCGCCCGGGTCACCTTCGTCACCGTTACAGACTACGTAACGAATCTTTTCCTTCTGGGATGCTACCTGTTTCCATTTACGTCCGGTACGGAATCCTGCACCGCCACGTCCTCTTAAATTTGACTCATAAATCATATCGATCACGGATTCCGGTGTCATCTCAAACAATGCTTTTTCTAATGCAGAATATGCTCCGACCACCATCGCTCCTTCGATGTGATCGGCATCGATATGTCCGCAGTTTTTCAATACAAGTCTCGTCTGCTTTGCGTAAAATGGGATCTCTTCCTGTGAAGCATAGACCTGTCCGTCCATATGATATAACAAACGTTCAATCGATTTTCCTTCGCAGATTGTTTTCTGATAGATCTCTTCACAATCATCCGGCGACACTTTAATATATAAATAATTATGTGGTTCGATTCTCACCAGCGGTCCCATTTCACAGAATCCGTGGCAACCACTCTTCATAACCTTGGTATGTGCAATCTCTGCGCCGAACTCCACCGATACATTCCCGTCATTCTTTGTCAGTTCCAGCATTTTCTGGTAAATTTTATCTGAACCCCCGGCCAGACATCCTGTTCCACCGCAGATCAAAACGCGACATTTCGCACGCTGCCGCTTCTGACATTCAGTACGATATTCTTTTAATTCCGTTCTGTTCTCTATCTTCATGTTATTCTCCTCTCAACTCTTTCAGCAGATCCACTACTTTTTCCGGTGACATCTTAGGATACACAACATCATTTACTGTAATCGCCGGTGCCAGACCACATGCCCCCAGACAGGACACCGTCTCCACAGTAAAATACAGATCGTCTGATGTATGCTTCTTATCATTTAATCCGAGTTCCTTATACAAACGTTCCAGGATCGGAATGGATTTTCTCACATGACAGGCTGTTCCATCACAGACTTTAATGACATATTTGCCTTTCTGCTCGAAAGAAAAATTCTCATAAAAACTTGCCACGCTGTACGCCTTTGCTTCCGTAATCCCGATCTGTTTTGCCACATATGTCAGAAGTTCCGGTGGCAGGTATCTGTACTCCTCCTGAATATCCTGGATAATCGGGATCAATGATCGTTCTTCTCTTGTGTGTCTTGCTATGATTTCATCTGCTTTCTCATAATACGATGTATCTAACATAATATCCTCATCCTCCTTTTTGTTCATTTTTCCCTGATATTGGCTATTTTTTATCAATTTATTGTATATTATATCATAGAAATTATTGATATGTTTATATCAATATCCGATGTCTTCCATATAGAATTTTATATATCCTAAAAAAAGATGCACCCTCAGGCACACCTTCTTTCTTCTAGACAATTATATTTCTTCAATTTTCCTTCTCAGATGCTCAAGAAATTCTTTTTCTTTCTGATTCATCACATATCCTTTTTTATATATCAGTGCATCCCTCATTTTATGTCTTAGAAATCCGACTTCCTTCTGCACAAGATGATACCGTTCCAGCATCTTTTCCGGCAGCGGAGATACCCACATATAACTGTTCTTCACTTCTCTTAAAATATCAAACTGACTTCCTCTTTCAAAAATATATATTTTCTTTTTCGGATGATAGGCTTCCCTTCCTTCCCGGTAAAATTCAATATATTCTCCGTTCGGGAGCCTGGAATCTCCATGTAAGATTTCTACTCCGTCCGATAATTCTCCCGGAGACTGAAAATCCTTTTCTGCAAGTTCTCCGTCTGCGGAAGTCAAAAGTAAATAATCAAATTCATTGATCACCTGCATTTCCAGATTCCGAAGCTGAAGAAGCGATTGGTAATCCTCCTGCTTTCTCCGCTGATACCGTATAATTCCAAGATCATATCCATTCTGACCGATACTGTCGATTGCCGTCATCGTACTTGTCTCCCGGAAATCCACATCCATCTCCATCTGGTCATCCTGGTTGCTGATATACTCGGCAAAAGCATGCGCAATATAGCTGGCCCGGGGCACACAAAATCGAAGTGTCAGCTTTTCACTGCGTTCTTTTCCATAATGTTCCCTTAGCTCATCAACATCCCGGATGACTTTTCTGGCATATTCCAGAAAATTCTGTCCGTCTCTTGTCGCCTGTACTCCTTTTGAGGAGCGTTTAAAAATCTGTATGCCAAATTCTGTTTCTACATTTTTAATTGCTTTGCTTAAGTTTGGCTGCGCAATGTAAATCTCTTTTGCAGTCTGTGAAATCGATCCTCTTTTATCTATTTCAATAATGTATTTGAAATCCGTCAAATTCATTTGTATCTCTTCCCTTTTCCATGATGCCGATGTTCCGTTCCGCCTTATTCTCTACGCGAAACGAAAAGGCGACACATCTTTTGTATCGCCTTTTCATTCTAAGCTCTTTCGCTGTAGTGATGTGCTTCTTCAAGCATCATATCTTTTACTTTCATCAGACGGATCTGAGAGCTTCTCTCGTTCTCGTCCAGCTTCATCGTGATATATTTGATTGTCTCCTGAGCCTCCGGAATTGTCACATGCTCCAGCGCATTTACACGACGTCTTGTCTTCTCGATCTCAGCCGCCATAAGCTGGCATGCTTTTTCTGTCTCCGCAAGTTTCAACATATCCGGCAGAATGTCCGCCAGTGATTTTACAGCACCATCCAGATCACTGGATGTAAATGCAAATCCATAAGAATAAATATCATTGGCATCAGCAGTCCTTGTCTTCGTATTGAACACAGGAATGTCAACGCTCATAACATTTTTATTGCCTACTTCCAGATTTACTTCCTGTTTTGGTGCCATCAGTGCGGTATTCAACGTAGCCTCATCCATTCCGGCTTTGGCTATAACAAAGTTCTTATTTGCAGAGAGGATTCCGGCTTCTACTTTCTGACGAAGTGCCATGTTCTCCTTTACCAGCTCCAGAAACTGACGCATCAGCTCATCACGCTTGTCTTTCAGGAGCTTATGTCCCCTTCTTGCTGTAACAAGCTTCTTCTTCGTCTTGGTCAGTTCCATCCGGGTAGGAGTGATCTGTTTCGATGCCATTCGCTACCTCCTTATTTCCATTACCTGATTATTGCTTTCCATAATACTGGTCTAAGAATTTGTCGTCGATACGTTTCAACTCTGCTCTTGGCAGCATAGACAATAATTTCCAGCCAATTTCCAGTGTCTCCTCAATAGATCTGTCGTTGTCATATCCCTGGGAAACATATTCTTTTTCAAATGCTTCTGCAAATTCTGCATATTTCAGGTCAATCTCTGTTAAGGCAGCTTCTCCTAAGATTGTCATCAGTTCTTTTGCATCTTTTCCACGGGAATACGCAGCAAATAACTGGTTCATCGTATTGGAGTGGTCTGCTCTTGTTTTGCCTTCACCGATACCTTTATCTTTCAGACGGGAAAGAGACGGTAATACATCAATCGGCGGCTGTAATCCTTTACGATACAGCTCACGACTTAAGATTACCTGACCTTCTGTGATATATCCGGTAAGATCAGGAATAGGATGTGTCTTATCATCCTCAGGCATAGTCAGGATTGGGATCATAGTGATACTTCCGTCTTTACCTCTCTGACGTCCGGCTCTTTCATACATTGTTGCAAGGTCTGTGTACATATATCCTGGATATCCACGACGTCCAGGTACCTCTTTCTTCGCTGCGGAAATTTCACGCAGCGCATCTGCGTAGTTCGTGATATCTGTCAGGATAACCAGAACGTGCATATCTTTTTCAAATGCCAGATATTCTGCTGCTGTCAGTGCCATACGAGGAGTTGCGATACGCTCTACAGCCGGGTCATTTGCAAGGTTGATAAACAGAACGGTTCTGTCAATCGCACCTGTCTCTTTGAATGACTCGATGAAGTAGTTAGACTCTTCGAATGTAATACCCATTGCAGCAAATACAACGGCAAATTTCTCATCTGTTCCACGTACCTTTGCCTGTCTTGCAATCTGGGCTGCCAGCTGGGAATGTGGCAGACCGGAACAAGAGAAGATTGGCAGTTTCTGTCCACGAACCAATGTATTCAGACCATCAATGGCAGATACACCTGTCTGGATAAACTCTTCCGGGTACACGCGGGCTGCCGGGTTCATAGGCAGACCATTAATATCTCTTCTTTCCTCCGGCAAAATCTCCGGTCCATCATCAATCGGACGTCCCAGTCCATCGAAGACACGTCCCAGCATATCCGCAGATACACCAAGCTCCATGCTTCGTCCGAGGAAACGTACTTTACTGTTACTTAAGTTAATACCGGCAGCATTCTCATAGAGCTGTACTACTACGTCATCTCCATCTACTTCCAGTACTTTACAGCGTCGTTTTTCTCCGCTTGCGAGTTCGATTTCACCAAGCTCGTCGTATTTAACGCCTTCTACACCTTTTACCATCATCAGCGGTCCGGCAACTTCCTGTATTGTTCTATATTCCTTTGGCATAATTAGAAGTCCTCCTTCCCGATCGTTCCTGCTACTTCTTTACCGAGTTCATCCATGATCTTCTCATATTCTGTCTCAATATTTTCAGCTAATGTATATTTATAACGACCGATTTTCTCTCTGACATCCATTACAAGAAGATCTTTCATGGATGCACCTTTGTTCAGAGCTTCTGAAGCCTGATCATAGAATGCAAGAACCAGTTTCATCATCAAATACTGTTTACGAAGTGGTGTGTAAGTATCTATTTCGTGGAAAGAGTTCTGATGCAGGAAATCTTCACGGATAGATCTTGCTGCTTCCATCTTCAGACGGTCAGACGGAGACAATGCATCCATACCTACCATCTGTACAATCTCTTCCAATGCTGCTTCTTCTGTCAGAAGGCTCATCATTCTCTGACGGTCATCCATCCAGTCCGGAGCAACGGTTTCATTAAACCAGTCTTTCATATTATCCAGATACAGCGAATAACTGGTCAGCCAGTTAATAGCCGGAAAATGTCTCTTATATGCCAGTGCGGAATCCAGTCCCCAGAATACCTTAACGATACGAAGGGTTGCCTGTGATACCGGCTCTGATGTATCACCACCCGGAGGAGATACGGCTCCGATTACGGACAGGGAACCTTCTCTTGCATCTTTACCGATGGAAACTACACGTCCGGCTCTCTCGTAGAACTCTGCCAGACGGGAACCTAAGTATGCCGGGTAACCTTCCTCACCAGGCATCTCTTCCAGACGTCCTGACATCTCTCGAAGCGCCTCTGCCCAACGGGATGTAGAATCTGCCATCAATGCTACAGAATATCCCATATCACGGAAATACTCTGCAATCGTAATACCTGTATAAATAGATGCCTCACGGGCTGCGAAAGGCATATCGGATGTGTTCGCGATCAGAACGGTTCTTTCCATAAGGGAACGTCCTGTCTTCGGATCCTTCAGTTCCGGGAACTCATTCAGAACGTCTGTCATCTCATTTCCACGCTCTCCACAACCGATGTAAACTACGATGTCAGCTTCTGCCCATTTTGCAAGCTGATGCTGGATAACTGTCTTACCGCTTCCGAAAGGTCCCGGAACGGCTGCAACTCCACCTTTTGCGATTGGGAAAAATGTATCAACAACACGCTGTCCTGTTACAAGCGGTGCATCCAGCGGCAGTTTCTTCACATATGGACGTCCTGTACGAACCGGCCATTTCTGCATCATTGTCAGCTCTTTGTCTCCGTCCTTCGTCTCCAGAACTGCAACAACTTCTTCTACCGTAAATTCACCGGATTTGATCTCTTTGACTGTTCCGCTTACTCCATAAGGAACCATGATCTTCTGCTCAACAACTGCTGTCTCCTGAACAGTACCGAGCACATCTCCCGCTCCAACTTCTTCTCCGACTTTTGCAACCGGAACAAATTCCCATTTCTTGTCTCTCTTCAGGGAAGCAACTTCAACACCACGCTGTAAGTTATTTCCCGAAATCTTCATAATATCATCCAGAGGACGCTGGATACCATCATAAATGCTTGTGATCAGACCAGGGCCAAGTTCTACTGACATTGGTGCCCCTGTTGATTCTACCGGTTCTCCCGGTCCAAGTCCTGATGTTTCTTCGTATACCTGAATTGATGCCTCATCACCGTGCATCTCGATGATCTCTCCAATCAGACGCTTTTCACTAACACGTACAACGTCACGCATGTTAGCATCTCGCATTCCGGATGCGATGACCAGCGGTCCTGCTACTTTTTTAATCGTACCTGTACTCATTTGGACGAATCACCCTCCATTTCTTATTTTATTGTTGCGAAAACAGAATATCAGAACCGACAGCCACTTCCACAGACTTCTTAACGCCCGCGACTCCTGCTCCCGTATTACCGGCAATGCCAGGAATCTGGATGATCGCCGGGATGATTTCTTCCTGATATCTTGCAATTTCATGTTTTAACTGATCGGCCCAGGCTTCTGTAATATAAATAATTCCGTAACCACCTGTTGCCAGTTTGTGAAGCTCTTCGGCAGCTTCTTCATGGGTAGTAACCGGAAATGTGTCAAGCCCCAGTGTAGCAAAGCCGTAGATGCTGTCATAATCGCCTAATACTGCAATCTTATACATACATTTCCCTTACCCTTTCCCGAATAGAATCATCCGGCAGGTCGTTAAGCTTACCGGAAAGAATGATTCGTACCGTTTTTATTTCATTCTGTCTTGCAATTACATAGGCAATTACCGGTCCTATTGTAAATGCATTATATTTCTGCGGGCTAATCGTCTGGATGATCCGGTTGTCGCACCACCGTTCAAATGCGGATGGAGATTCCAGAAGTGCCTGCGCACCTTCTGCATATGCCGTTCCCATCAGATAATCACGAAGCGCTTCCTTACCGGAAAGTGCCGCTTTGGAAAGCTGATCCACACTGACACTGTCGCACTCCGCCATTGCCCTTTTCATAAAGTCTATAGATTTCGCGGTTTTCTGTGATCGCACTGCAATCTTAATATCTGCAACTGCAACCGTTGATTCTGCATAATCCCGGATGATCTGGGCTTTTGACGCTTTACCTGCCGCATATACGGCATCCAGCGTTGCTCTGTCGATCATCACGTCGCACAACTGACCATCTCTTGTATGAAGCAGTGTCTCATAAGCATCCGCTGCCACATGCTGCATGTAGTCCGGAAGTCTGGTAAACGCTTTCTCTCTTACGATCTCCAGCATCTCATCCCCCGGAATCGCTACATCATCATAGAAAATGTGCCGGTTCTTTTCCTCCGTGCATACTTCCTTGATCGCAGCTTTCAGATTATGGAAAAGTTTTGGATAGGAAAGTACTGCAAAGTTCTCCATGTCAATGGAAAGATCCTTCACTACCTCCCAGATCTTCTCTTCCTCTCTGGTCAGTATCGCCTCTGCATCTCCGGAAGTATCTGTGCCTCCCCACCCCTTCTCTTCCAGGAACTGCAGGCACTGATGATAATTCTGGCATGCAATCAGCTGGTCGATCGTGCTGTTTGAAAACAGTGACACTTCCAGTGCACGTATGCGCGCAACCGCGTAGGTATACTGTTCACTCATGTTACTTCCTCCTGTCACGCGTTACGCAAATAATATATGGTATACTTTGTCAGACAATTCGTCTTTTTTCTCATCGAACATTGCCTGTAAAGTACAGTTCTCTTCTATCCCGCCATAGGCAAGAACAAATCCATTCTCAATCTTTCTTTCTTCTGCGGAAATCTTAAGGCTTCCGCCTTTGTCCCGCGCAGTGTTCTCCACTGCATTTTTAAAGTCGTCAGACATTCTCTGGAGATCTCCTGCGGAAAAGAAGATTTCTCCGTCCTGCGGCAATGCATATCTTGCAAGTAATTTTAATAAAACTCCAAAATACTCTTCCTCATTCATAGACTCCAGAGACTGATATGCCTTATCCAGCACGTTCTGGATCATCTCCTGTTTTGCTGCCAGAAGTTTTGTTCTTCTCTGCAGATCAACGGAAGATGCCGTACGCTCTTTGTAATTCACTGTATCCAGTTCGGATTTGTGGGCAATCGTCTCGGAAATCTTCTTAGCATCTGCCTCAGCCTGCGCTACAATCTCGTCCGCTTTTGCCTTTGCTTCTGCAATCTTGCTGTCTGCTGCCGCTTTCGCTTCATCCAGGATCTGACTTTTTATTTTTTCTAATCCTGTCATCGCTTCTTTGCTCCTTCCTGTTTTATACCTGAATTGCTGTTACTGCCAGAATAGAAATCAGGAGTGCAAGAATTGCGTATGTCTCAACCATTGCAGGGAACAGCATTGCTTTACCGAACTGCTCCGGTTTTTTAGCTACAATTCCGATTGCTGCCGCTGCTGTCTGTCCCTGTGCTTTACCAGAGATCAGTCCAACGATTCCGATTGGCAGACATGCTGCAAGGATCAGAAGTCCTGTCTGTGGATCAAGATCTGCTGCGCCGCCGCCAAGGAGACCAATCTTGGATAATGTAATGAAACCAACCAGCAGTCCGTAAATTCCCTGTGTACCAGGAAGCAGCTGCATGATCAATACTTTTGCAAATTTGCTAGGGTCTTCTGTTACAACTCCGGATGCTGCCTGACCTGCGATACCAACTCCGATTGCTGATCCTGCTCCTGCGAGAAATACTGCTACTGCTGCGCCAAGTAACGCATATACAAGTCCTAAATTACTCCAAATACTCATGATAAAGTTTCCTCCTTAATATCTACATATTTTGTATCTGATTCAAATGGTTCAAATGGTTTTCCACCGCCTTCGTAGAATTTTCCGAAAAATTCCACAAACTGAAGACGGTTCGTGTGCACATATGCACCAAGTAAGTTGATCGCAAGATTCAAAGTATGTCCCACCACGAACACAATCGCAAATCCGATCGCACCAACCACGCCTTTTCCAAACATGCTGCCCATCTGGTTTACAACAGATGCAATAACACCGGTTGCAAGTCCGAGAGCTAACAGACGTGAATAAGATAATACATCACTGAGCCATCCGGTAATATTATAGATGTCATACGCTCCAAGCGCGATCCTGAGAACCGGATTTTTATTTGCTCTTCCTGACATCAGAAGCAGTCCCAGTGCACCGATAATCGCAAGCGCTTTTGCAAGCGTATTCACAAACGGTGGAAATACGATTTTTGCCTGTGCTATAGAAGCAAAAATATCAGATGGGATCAGCATCAGTAAAAGTCCTGCCAGAAATACATACCATAAAATAACATCACAGAAAAAGTCTAATACTTTTCCTTCTTTCAGAAGCATGTAACCTTTGATTCCAAGGCCGACAAACAAATGTACAAGTCCGAATGCCATGGAATAGATCAACAGCTTCATCGGATTATTCAGCGGCGCAAACCATAATGGCTTGATCGTTATATCTTTATTAAAGAATGTCTTTCCTACAACATCGACAACGTCTCCGAAGTAACCGCCAAATAATACACCCCACACAAGTGTAGATAAACCACAGAACATAAACATCTTCATGGACTTTCTCATACTCTTGCTCATCCGTGGGAATTTCTTCAATACTACAAAACATGCGATTGCAATGATCGCACCGTATGCAGCATCAGATAACATCATACCAAAGAAGAATACATAGAAAAACGACATGATTGTCGTCGGATCAAACTCTCCTTTATGCGGAAGTCCGTAGGATTCCAGAACACCTTCTACACTGTCTGAGAAAGCATTGTTCTTTAAAATAACCGGCGGTTCTTCCTCTTCCTTTAACTCTTCCACATCCATCACACAATCGTATCTGTCTGCGATTGCTTTCTTAAGGACAGGAACTGTTTTCTCTGCAACATATCCGCTAATTACGAATGTTCGCTGTGACTGTGGAAGTGTGCCAAGCACTTCGTACTTCTCTGCACGGAGTCTGAAATAATCCCCCACTACTTTCAACTCTTCTCTGCTTGTGGCATATCCTTTGATCTCTTCCTCTGTCACTTCAATCTCTTTGTTCAGTTTCTGGATCTCGGCTTTCAGATTCTCTTTTTCCTTCGCCGGGATCTGGTTGGATATCTGCGATGGTCTTGCAAATCCTCCAGCTCTCAGAGCTTCTTCGGTCTTCTCTGCCTCTTTTTTCAGACAAAATACAGCAAGATAAACCGCGTCTGCATCTTCGGAAATGATCTGCACATCCAGTGCTTCAATCTCCGGACACTCTGCAGCTACCTTTTCATGAATAGCCGCTTCATCTGTGCCCGCCGGCATCGTTCCAAGTAACATTGCTGTTCTGGCTGTACCTGCATAATTCATAGGTGCATCCAACGAAAGCCACGGTTCAAGCGATTCAATCCGATTTTCAATCTTCACAATATTTGCTTTGATCTCTGCAATCTCTTTGCTCTTTGTGAGCAGAGCATCTGCTTTTTCAATGACTTCGTCTTTTTTCGCTGTGATTTTCTGGAATTCATCCTGACTGACAAGCTCTTTTCCCGCTAACCCGGACAACATTGACTGCTTCTGCGGTGCATATATATCAAGGATACCCAGCGCCGTCTCTGTAAGCTGTGCTTTCTTCTCAAAGCTAAGCTTCGCATTCACTGTGTCCATCTTTTCAAAGCCTTCTTCATCAGCGATCTGGTTCATCTCCATAACGCCGAGTGCCTGCAGCTTTTCCAGAATTGCTTTGCGGTCTTTTTTAAGTGCGCAGATACTGACTCTTTGCATCTGCAATACTGCCATAGATCTATCCCTCCTTTACATTTTCTTTCCGGTTAGATCTTGATCAAACCAGCTGTGCAATAACTGCTGCTATTGCTTCGGCTTCTTTACTGCCCGCTTCCCGCTTTAACGAAACAATCTCTTCATCTACTTTCTGAAGTGCGTCCTTTACCGCTTCTTCTCCGGCTTTCTTTGCTTCATTCATTGCGAACTGCGCATTTTCTTTTGCTTTTGCTTCTGCTTCTTCTTTTATCCTCCCTGCAGATGCATCCGCTTTTTCAAGAATCTCGGCACATGCTGCATCGGCTTCTTTCATGGCCTTATCTGCCTCACACTCCGTGTCCTTAATGGTTCTAATGGTCTCTTCTACCATTCCTTCACCACCTCCCTCGCGTTCGTTAAAACTTTGTTGTAAGTTTGATTATAATACCGCAATTATCAAATGTCCAGAATAATTTGTATCCGAACAAGAACAAGCGCGCTTATTGTTGTGGAATTTACATAATTTTTATATATTTTTCAAATAATTCAGACATTCCAGTGCAAATGATGCAAATGTCCTTCCAGATTCATTCCCGGAAAATTATTTTGCCGCAACGCTTCATATAACACGATAGCGACTGAATTGCCCAAATTCAGAGAGCGTATGTCTCCCAGCATCGGAATACGGATACAGTCCTCCTCATGATTCACTAATATTTCTTCCGGAATTCCTGCGCTTTCCTTTCCAAACATGATATAGCAGTCCGGCTCATACTGCACGTCTGTATATACTTTATGCGCCTTTGTTGTAGCCATATAGATCTTTGCTCCCGGATTCTTCTCCATAAAATCATTAAAATCAATGTAAGTCGTCACATCCAGATCTTTCCAGTAGTCCATTCCTGCTCTTTTTAAGTTCTTTTCATTCAAACGGAATCCTAACGGCTCAATCAGGTGCAGCCTTGCATTTGCTGCCACGCAGGTTCTTCCGATGTTTCCTGTGTTCGCCGGGATCTCCGGCTCATGTAATACAATGTTTAACATAATCTCTCCTCTTTTCTACATAACTTAATTTTATAATACTATATAATGGATACACTTTCTACAGCAATAAAAAACGATCCCATACAAAAGATTCATCACCTTCATTTACAAGCGCAAATTCTTTATATGAGATCATTCTATTATTTTTCTTTTGGCTCTGAGAAAATACCATACACCGCATCCGGTGCCGGGCGGTCAATGTAACGTATTTCCTCTCCATTTCTTATAATCTTGTCATTATTATCTGTAAAATATCCAATCATTGAGACCGGAATTCCTGCCTCTTCCATCTGACGCAGAAATGCTGACTGGTCCGATACTACCGCAAGAAAACTTCCTGTTGATGTCATCTGATACGGATTCAGATGAAACTGTTCACAGACTTCGACTGTCTCCTGCAAAAGGCTGATGTTTTGAAGTTCCAGATCAAGACCCAGCCCTTCTTCCTTTGCCATCCGGTAAAGTTCGGCAAGAATACCGCCTTCTCCGATCTGGCGCAATCCAAATGCTCCTGCTTCGCGTGCTTTTCTCATTTCTTTTATCGAAAATACCTGCGGTGCATAGCTTTTGATCTGCGCAAGAAATGCTGGTGAAAATCGTTCCTTAAGCTGCTCCTCTTTCTCTTCTGTCACACGCAGCATTCCTTCCATTCCTGCCCATTTTAGCAGAACCACTGCCTGTCCGGCTTCCGGCTTACGCGTCTTAGTCTCAGCGACAGCAGCTACACCGTTTACGACAACCTGTGCAAAACGGAGCACCGGACTTTTTCCGGACTTTACTTCCAGAAGTTCCAGATCTTTTTCTTTGCAGATTTTCCGGATAGACTTTTCCAGTCCATGAATCCTCGACTGGTATCCATAATCCGGAATCTGTATCTGTACACTGATTCCGATATGCTCTGCACCTTCTGCTGCCAGTGCATTTGCCACAGCCGCAACACCGTACACACCGATCTGCTTTGAATATCCACATATCACTGTCTGTTCACTTATTATATGGCCATCTTTTGTTTCAAATCTCATTTATGCCTCTCCATCTTTTCCTGCATTTATTCCGACACATACGCTCTGTTTCCTGTTCCATGATTATTCCAGAGCCTGTGCCTGACTAATCGCCGCATTAATCTTACTTCTGTCCTGCGAACCGATCGCATTTCTTACAATCGCTGAAGCCTGTGCATTTGACGACTTCGTTCCCACTGAAATCACCTGATCCGACTTATTGTAAGTGCTGTTATTAATAACTTTCCGGCTCACTTGCTTTCCATCCTGTATTACAATCTTCCACAGTCTTGCTGTACGGCCGGTATGCCCGCCACCGGCTGCAACGATCGAACCAATCGCCGCATCCGCATTTGCCTGATATCTCACACCCGGTTCTTCTGTATGCGTCGTCTCACTTTCAAATTGGATCTTACGACTTTCTTTTCTTGTTTCTTTGCCATAAATTGAAAATGTCAGCTGGTTTGCTCCATCAATTCCACCTTCAATATATATTGGATCTTTGTAATTGTTCTGGAATCTGAAATCTTTATAATCGCCTGCGATCGCCGCATCCCTGGACGGATCTACATATGCTACTGCCATAGAATGTGGAAAACGCTTTATCACTTTTAATTCCGCATACAAAACGGCATTATACAATGTCGTAGATACCTGACAGATTCCTCCGCCGTAAGAATCTACAACCTGTCCATTCTCATAAGAACCCGCCAGTGCATAGCCGTGTTCTGCATCATATGGAGAAGTAATATCATGTACCGATACGACGTCTCCCGGCATCAGAATCGTGCCATTTAACTTCTCTGCTCCGTTTTTCAGATTCTTCCAGCGCTCACCTCCACCGGCATCGGTTGAAAATGTTCCCAGACAGTCTTTGATATTTTTCAGATCTGCTGCTTTGATTCTCGGATGTCCTGTCTTCTGCGGAAGTGTAACCTCAAGCTTTTTATGATTCCATTTCCGGTTCAATGTTTGCACCAACAACTTTTTTGTTTCTTTTATATCGATTGTTTTTCCTTTTTTTCCGATGTAATCTGAAATTCTCCGTTCACACGCGCAATCGTTGCATCCGTTGCATGCGGTGCAAGCGGGACCGCCTGTTTCTTCAGAACTTTCTCTGTCTTATCCGCATCAAGCGCCAGCTTCATATTTATCTTTGTTTTTTCTTTTTTCAGTCTGCGAAGTTTGCGGTATCTGCTAAGAAGTGTTCCTTTTTTTCCATAAGAAACTGCTTTCTCGATTGCCTGATCTTCTTTTTTATATTGAAACCCAAGATCTTTCAGCGTTGTTTCTGTCTCTTTCTCCCCGGTTTTCAATACAACTGCCTGCTTCTCATCTTCAGCGAAATGTTCTTCCATCGCACGCTTTGCTTCTTCCCGTGTCATTCCGGACACATTTACCACATTAATATATACGTTATCGCAAATCTTCTTCACCGGATATTTTGACACATAACGATAGAGTGCCAGATAAGCGGCACCCCATACTAACACAACCAGGACAACTGTCATCAGACCAATGAGCTGTCTTCTTTTTCTCCTTCTTCGTAACATCCTTCTGGAAACTCTTCCGAAGCCCTGTCTTCTCCTGTCTCCTGTCTTTTCCCCCACTGCTCTTTTGTCTCCTTCTATAACGATCTTATACCATTGCCGGCAAAATCATAGTAGCTACCATAGCTACAATCACAATCATAATGATAACTGCGACTGCTTTTTTTACTCTTTTATCATTAAAATTCATATTTCTTCCTTCCTCTCTATGCGTTATGCGTTTATATTTTACCCTCTTTTTCTATGCTTTGCAACGATTTTCCCCACAATCTGCCAGACTGTCGATCAGACAGATTCTTGCATCCTGCGTAAGAGGATTTCGTTCCAGATAATCAAACAAAACTGTTTTCTGTAATCTTGAAAATCTTTCCAGATGCGTCATTTTACGCAGCTGGTTTTTGTCATATTTATCATAGGAAGTAAGATAACGCCTTTCTTTATCTTCTGTTTCATAAAACTGACGGTATTCTTCCTTCGTAAGCACTTCTTTTCCTGCAAATGCCGGTCTGGATTTTGCATTTTCACGCAGATAATAATCATACGTCAGCAATTCTCTGTAGTATTCCACTTTTTCCGGATGATATTCATGTACAAATCCAAGCAAAATCTCATAGCGCTCGCTTCGTTTATGATTGACCTGATGATAATTTTGTTTCTTATAATAACTCCAGAGTTTCTCATACATGGTAAATGCACTCTCATATTCTTTTCCCAGTTCTTCAAGCGTCTCTTCAAATTGTCTGCTGTTATAATAAACTTCAACCATTTCTTCAATGCCTTTTAGATGTAAGATTTCCTCATAAGAGATCCATCTGGTCGAAAGCACTTCGTATGGCGGTGTACTTTTATACTGCAATCCATAATCTTCTTTTTTTGTTTCCATATAAGAACCTTTCAGAACTTTCAGGAAACCAAGCTGCAACTGTTCCGGGCGCATTCGGTATACATCATCAAAAGACACTGCAAAACTTTTGATATCCTCAAATGGCAATCCGGCAATCAGATCCAAGTGTTGATGGATATTTCCTGCCTGATTGACTCTTGCCACTTTTGCAGCAAGCTTATCAAGATCCATTGTTCGGTGAATCTCCCGGATCGTATCCGGATTCGTTGACTGTACGCCGATTTCCAACTGGATCAATCCCGGACGCATAGCAGTAATAATCTCAAGTTCTTCTTCATTTAACAGATCCGCCGACACTTCAAAATGAAAATTCGTAATTCCATTATCGTGTTCTTCCAGATATTTCCATATTGCCAGTGCATGGTCATGCTTGCAGTTAAATGTACGGTCTACAAATTTAACCTGCGGAACTTTATGATTCAGGAAAAACTGTAATTCTCGAAATACAAGATCAAGGCTGCGGAAACGAAGTCTCTTATCTATAGAAGAAAGGCAATAGCTGCATGCAAACGGACAGCCTCTGCTTGTCTCATAATAGATGATTTTATGTTCAAAATCTTCCAGATGTTCATATACAAACGGGACTTCGCTCAGATCGATCGGCTGCCGCCACGGTGTTTCTACTACTTCGCCGTTACTGTCACGAAATGTAATTCCATCAATCCCGCCCAGCACATCATCCGGGATCTCATATCCGGTCATTTCCTGTTCTGTCTGTACATATGCTTCACACAATGCATGAAAAGTCAGTTCGCCTTCTCCTTTCATTACCCCGGTAACTTCCGGCAGTCTTCGAAGTACATCCGGTGCGTCATAAGAAACTTCCGGGCCGCCGGTCCAAATCTTAAGATTCGGACGGACTTTTTTTATTTCCCGGATCAGTTCTTCAACATATTTTAAATTCCAGATGTAACATGACAGACATAAAACGTCGGGCTGCCTTTCGTAGACATCCCGCATAATATCATCCATCTGCTGGTTGATCGTATATTCTCCGATCTCAATCTGTAATTCATTATTTTCCTGTTCTGTGTGGCAGTGCAGGTCAGCGTATGCTTTCAGACAATAGACTGCTAAATTTGAATGTATATATTTGGCATTGATCGCTGCCAGCAAAATCTTCATTGTATATTTCCTCCAATTCCGGTATTTCCATTGACAATTCGGGCAAAACACGTTAAAATATAGACTCGTGCAGCCGGGGTGTTAGCGGTACCTTGTACCTACAATCCGCTATAGTAGGGGTGATATTGCGCAGAGGGCATTTTTCTTTCGGAGCTGCCCTTAATAAGTGGCGTTGATGACTGGGTCTTACGCGACGGGAATCTGTGAACCGTGTCAGGTCGGGAACGAAGCAGCACTAAGCAGAATCTCCCGGGTGCCGTAAGGCAGCCTGGTCTGAGTTAACTGTTAAGGTAACGTCCGGGAGAAAGTGTTCGAAGCGCAATGCACGTTTTTTATTTCTTGTTTTTATTTTCTCCCCGTTTTTTCAATTTCTTGGTTTCTCTTAGTTCTCTGAAAAAATCTTTCATCATCTGACTGCATTCTTCTTCTAAAACTCCTGTTTCCAGCTCAACTTGATGATTAAATTCCGGCATCTGCAAAAGATTTAAAATAGATCCGGCACATCCGGCTTTTGGATTCATACAGCCGACCACAACCCTGTCAATCCTTGACTGCACCAGTGCACCGGCGCACATCTGACAAGGTTCCAGTGTCACATACATCGTACAACCTTCCAGCCGCCAGTCATCTAATTTCTTACTCGCTTTTTTGATCGCCGCCAACTCTGCATGAGCCAGTGTATTCTTATCAATCGTCCGGCGATTATATCCCCTGCTGATGATCTTCCCGTCCCGGACAATTACACAACCAATCGGTACTTCCCCGATCGCATATGCTTTCTTTGCCTGTCTGATTGCCTCTTTCATGTATTTTGCATCTGTATCTGTCATCTTCCGCTATCCTTTTTCTTTATTTTCTGACACGCCTGCACCAGTATCCAAATCGCTCTTCTTCACTGTCTGCTGCCTGCGCTTCTTTTTTGTCTATGTTATCATCTACAATTGTTTCTGCAGTTTTATTTATATTTTCATCTATATTATTGTCAAATGCCAGTTCCTCTGCCATAACAAATTTCCCAAATCCGAAAACGCCTGCTGCCTGCGCTTCTTTCTCATGATACACTCCCGGTACTCCCAGATAACAGCCATCCTCTTCTTCCAGGAAAAGTAAATGCCCGTAATTATAATAGCCATGTAATAGGAAACGGTTATTCGCTAATTTCCATTCGCACCGCGGCAGCCTTGCGATCTCCCGTCTTGTGATCCGGTGTGCATTACATTTTACCATGTGCTCTGTGGCTGCTTCAGATGCGGATATCTCCGGGGAAAAATCGGTTTCTGTTTCTGAACTTATTTTCTCCGATGGCTTTATGTCTTTGCCTGAAGCATGATCTGAAGTCAGTACTGGTTCATCTTCTATCCCATCTTTTGTATCTAAATTAAGACTGGGCTCTGTATTCGACTTTTCTTTTTTAGATGTACTTTCACTTTCCTCACCCAGCCACAAGCGCTCCGGCACCACCGGCATGTCATTCCACGATGCCGCATAATAATTATTTCCTTCTTTCATAAGAAGTACGCCGCACACAGTATGGCCTTTCATTTCATAACAAAAGCGATAATTAACAGCAGGGTTGATATTTCCAATCTCACCCTGCCTGATTCCAACGTAGCCTCTGTCTTCTTCACAAAGCAGGTACAGGAACAATGTCCGTTCACTTCCGAGGCGCAGTCCCTTTCCGTGAATGTGTACCATTCCTCTTGCTCCGCTTTGTTCCACTTTTACAAAACCTACATTCCTTATTCTTTTTCCCTGATCGTATTCATACAGATATCGGATAAATTGCTTCACCATTCCACATCCTGTCTGGTTTATTTATCACAATCTATTCCATGTCCTGTTAAAAAATACCACTCCACGGCCAATCCATTGCTTTGAGTTCTTGATACAGCTGTTTGGCATAGCTGTCTGTCATTCCACAAATATAATCAGTCACCAGAAGCAGTCTTAAATACAGCCGTTCAATATCTGATTTTCCTTCTGCCTGCAAATGATACGCACTTTTATAATTGCTCGATATAAAAGAAACCATACGTACATCCAGCGATTCTAACTTCTCCGGCTCATCGTCATAGCTGATGATCGCATGCATGAACTTGTCCATCAGGAAATCCAGGACAGCCTCTTCTGCGACTTCCATCCGGTAGATCACATCGGACGTAAACACTTCCCGGTATGCCAGCTTTCCGAGCATGTCCATTAATTTCTCCGCTTCTGTATGGTAAAACAGATCATGCGGATATTTTCCTGCCATAATCTGATCATAATTAGAAGTAAATCCATAAGTTGCCTGACCGATGAGAAATCCCTGCACGCATATGATCCAGTTCTTAATCGCATACGCTTCCGGATGTGCGACATTTTTTTCTTTCCCACGTAAATACAACTCTTCCAGTACATCTGCCGGGGAAAATGTCTCTGTCTGCTCCGATTTCGTTAATCCTTGCACTTCTTTCAGCTCTTCCAGCAATGTATGGTAACTGATAAATTTCTTAATAAACGCATCTTCAATATCTGCTGTCTTGTACGCAATATCATCTGCCGCTTCCAATATATATGTCAGCGGATGACGGTTACCGTTTGTTCCGGTTTCTTTTTCAATCTCCCGGAAAATCTCCTCATCCGCATAATAATATCCCATTTTTTTCTTCTTAATATCTTCTGAATGAGGATCCATCTGATGGGACGGCACTGGATACTTTACAATTGTATTCAATAACGCATATGTCAGGTTCATTCCATGCTCATCCACCAGAAAGTGTAATTTCGTTACCAGTCTGAGTGCCTGCGCATTTCCTTCAAAATGATACAGATCTGCAAGCATCTGTTCATTCAGAAGCTGATCGACCGGGCGTCCGTGAAATTCGATCTTTGAAAGATTCCTTTCAAACCACTCTCTTATCGCGACCTCACCGTAATGACCAAACGGCGGATTACCAATGTCATGGATCAATCCGGCACACTGCAAAATATTACAGATATCTTCCTTCATGTGCGGTTTGAAGCCCTCATCCTTTTTATATAACAGAATATTTTCCGCAATATTCTGTCCCAACGACCTGGCAATCGAAGATACTTCCATAGAGTGTGTCAGCCTTGTCCGTATAAAATCGCTCTTGTCCAGTGGGAACACCTGCGTCTTATCCTGCAAACGGCGGAAAGAAGCGCTTCCGATAATTCTGTGATAATCTTTTTCAAATTCACTTCTCAGATCCGTATTGCCATCCGTCCTGCGGCCGGATCCGGACTCTCTGCTTCGCTTTGTCGATAATAGCTGTTCCCATTTCATATATCTTCACGCTTTCTAATCGAGGTAAATCGGTGAAACATAATCATCACCAAGTTCTACTTTCTTTCGTTCCTGCTCACCAAGAAATGCCCACTCTGTCATATCCTGCCATTTGTGATCTTTGCGGCTGTAAACCTGTACATAACCGATACGTTTCGGATGCATCCGCACACTGTTGGACTCATATTCACGACCGGTATATGGATTCATCTCACCAATGGATAAATCCTCTGTCTCTTCTTCCTGCTCGTTCTCTTTCGCAACAGCTTCCTCAAATGCTTCTGCAAATTCCTCTTCTACCGGTGATACTTCTGCTTCTGGTTCTGTAAATTCTTCACCGAGTTCTTCCTTATATTCTTCTTCCGGTTCTGTTATTTCCGGTTCCGGCACTGGTTCCTGTTTTGGCGACGGTTCCTGTTCCGGTTGCTGTTTCTGTTCTTCCACTTCCGTCTGCTTTACGCCTTCTGCTTCCTTGTCTGCATGTTTGCCAGTCATTCTCTGGAAATAATCCTTCCAGCTGTGGTGTTTCTTTTTCTTCACCGGTTCTTCTGATTTTGCTGTCGGTTCTTCATCTTCCGCTGTTGACTCTGGCTCTTCCGGCTCCGATGTTGTCTCTTCTGCTTCTCCTGTTGTGACCTCTGAAACTTCTTCCTGGTTCTCCTCTTCAAATGTTTCCCGGATCAGTTCCTCTGTCTCTCGGAAATCATCATATTCCTCTACAGGTTCTTCCACAGGCTCTTCTACAGGCTCTTCGTAGATTTCTTCCGTTACTTCTTCCACCGGTTCTTCTTCATAGACTTCCTCCACGATCTCTTCTGTCGGCTCTTCGTAGATTTCTTCCGTTACTTCTTCCACCGGTTCTTCTTCATAAAATCTCTCTTCCGTTGATTCTTCGTAGACTTCCTCTTCCGGCTCTTCGTAAACTTCTTTCGTTGGTTCTTCGTAGACTTCCTCTTCCGGCTCTTCGTAAACTTCTTCTACTGTCTCTTCTACAATCTCTTTTTCCGGCTCTGCTGCCACTTCCTGTATATGTTCCATGCTGTCATTTTCAGCAGCTGTATCCTCTCCCAGAATATTCAATTGAAAAGGACAGCCTAATATACTCGCGATCGTTCGCATATCCTGCTCTTGAAAATTATCGCGATTCAGTCTCTGCGTCATATTCTGACGGGACATCTTCTTTCCCGTCTGCTCTTCAATGAGCTTTGCAAGCTCTTTGATCGTCATACCTTTTCTCTTTAAGATAATCTTGACTTGCTCTCCAAATGTCAAATCCAGCATAGCTTATCCTCCTTATTCTATTCCATAAAAGCTCCCCATATTTACCTTATTTATTCTATCAAATACATAAACGAGCGTCAACTTGCACACAGCTATAATACGGAAAACATATTCTACCTATTTTTGCGTTTTTACTTTGTCATCGGAACATAAATCTCCGTTTCCTTCTACCTTTTGGTGGTCCGTACCTTCCTTTCTTAATATCGTTGTACTCCTACGTTGCACTTTGGATATTTTCAATTGTACAGATACTAAAAAATACCCCACCGTTCAGTAGCTGACGTCCTCTTTTCGCGACTGTCAATACTGGATGATGGAGTATCTTCTATATTGTGAATTAAATTTTTGTTACATGGTCTGTACCACAATTTAAGAACATTCCATTTGTATTTGCTGTTCCTGTTACCCATTTATCTGAAACAGTAATTGTTTTTAACTTTGTACAATTACGGAACATCCAACCCATATGCCAAGCTTTTGCTGTATCAAAACTACTTAAATTTAAAGTTGTAAAGTTAGAACATCCCCAAAACATCCTACTAAAATCAGTAACCTTTGATGTATCAAAGTTAGTTAAATCAATATTTTTTAATAATTTACAATTATAAAACATATTCGTCATATCTGTAACATTTGATGTATTAAAATTACTTACATCTAATGTTTGTAATGAAGAACAATTATAAAACATAAATTGCATATCTTTTACTTTTGCTGTATTAAACTTTGATGTATCAATTGTTTTTAATGAACTACAATTCATAAACATATCATTCATAGAATATACATTTTCTGTTTCAAAATTACTTAAATCAATTTCTTTTAATGAAGTACAATTTTCAAACATACTTGTCATATCATCTGTTGTATTTGTATATAAATTTTCCATATGATTAATAGTAGTTAGATTTTCACAATCAAGAAACCATTCTTGACAAGAAGTAGGTTTTACCGCTCCACTGAAAGTAACTTTTTTAATTTTAGTTTTATCTTTTTTATATACTTTTGATGGTGTTCTTATTTTATTATTTGCCAATACTGTTCTTCCTTTTTGTGGAGTAATTTCAGTTTGTGAAATCACTAATTCACCATCAGAATATAAACAAGAATATACTAAACTGACATTTTCTTTTGGTTCTTCTGGTCTAGATAGAGTTGGAGTATCTGGTTTACTTGGATCTATTGTAGGCTCATCACTTGAATCATCCTTTTTTGATACAGTTACTATGCAGCTTTTACTAAGAACTTTTCCATGATATCCCTTTTTCGTTGTTTTAACAGTAATTGTTACAGTTCCATCTTTTTTAGCCGTTATAATCCCATTTTTATCAACTGTTGCAACTGTTTTATTACTAGAATTCCATGTAATAGGGCTACTTGCCTTTACTGTTGCCTTTAACTTATATGTATCATTAACATTCATATTTAATTTTGTTTTATTTAATGTTAATGAATATGGTTTCAACCGTTTGACTGTAATCGCAACAGTTTTTTTCAACTTTTTATTCTTTTTTGATTGAACCGTAATCTTTGCTGTTCCTTCTTTTTTTCCTTTTACAATACCTTTTGAAGAAATTGTTGCAATCTTTGTATTACTGCTCTTATAAGCTACAGACTTACTCGCCTTTGATGGACTTACAGACTTCACCTTAATTTGGTATGTTCCCCCAACATCAACGGTTTTCTTTGAAACATTTAATGTCATTTTTGTTGGTTTTTTACTAGCTGCATTGGTATTATTTGACACAAATAATACCATACAAATCATCAAACATAATGACATAAACAATATCTTCGCTTTTCTCCTGTTCATAGTCTTTCCTCCCTGTTATCCTATAATAATAAAATTATATCACTTGGCCCACGCGAAGTAAACTATTCGTTGCTTTCCATCAAGGATAACCACCAAAACATAATATGCCCATTTTGTCCTATAACTCCCCACTTTATCATTGGAACAGAACACTTTACTAATCAAAAATGCATACCTAAATAAAGACGGATACCAATTCATTCATTGATATCCGCCTTTATTCTGATTGTTCTTCCATCTTCATTACCTTCTACCTTTTGGTGGTCTGTACCTTCCTTTCTTAGTATCGTTGTCCTCCTGCGTTACACCTCGGACACTTTCAATTGTATAATTGAAATCGTATAACAAATGAATTATCTACAGCTCGCGTCTGTCTTATAATTTCGATTTGTTATTTTGTAATTACATTATAACCTTGTATTATATATTTGTCAATATATTTTTTGTATTTATTTTCATTTTCAGATTATTTAAGGGCGTCAGACGTTGTCCAGTGTAGGATCTTCTATCTCTTCCAGCTCCACAATATCTTCCACCGGAATTTCCATCCCGTCTTTTAATACCAGGTGATTTGTCTCAGAATCTATCCTTTTAAATATTCCTGTTGCGATTTTGTAATCTCCGCCATCTTTTTCTTTGTCTGCGACAAAATATTCACACCGGATACAAATCTCCCCTTCACTCTGGCAAATATGATCTAAAGCATAATCCAGTTCTTCCCGGTAACCTTCATCCTGTATGATCTTATGCTTTGTCAACCGGCGTTCCTCCTGCAATTCTTCTTTATGACCGGTCAGTGCAGCAAAAGGTGCGAATTGTGCTGCTCTTGCTTCCAGCGACATGCGGGGATGCTTTCTGGATGTTGGATGTGGAAGATCTATGATATCTTTGTACTTTTTTTCTGCACTCTCAAATTTTCCATACACGCTCATGCTTTGTGTCCTCCAATCTGGCTGTTTCGCTCCACTGCCGTCGCGCCTTCCTGCAGATTCATGCCTTTTAAGATTGCATTTTTCCCATATTTTTTCTTAATATCCAGCACTGCCTTCTGCATTTTCTTTTCCCGTTCCAGCTCTTCCTGCTCCTGTTGCTTCTTCTGCGGTTCATCCGGATCATTATCAAATAGCGAAAGCTGTTCAAAGCCGTTCTTTTCCTGCGCCGCAGATTCCGACACTACATGATTCGCAGTGATTGTAATACGTCTGACTAGAAGTTCCGGATCTACGATCCGGTCATATAATTCCAATACCGCTTCCATAATTTTTTTCGTTGAAGATGTCCACTTTTCTAAATTTGCCGTACCATGAGCATGCTTTGGCACTTTGCGTCCATAACGATCCGTCGCTACTTCACCTTTAAATTGACTTTTTCCTTTTTGATTTGCCAGATTCTCCCTGTCAAAACCAATGGTCAGGACAATCTGATCTGTCACCAGCTGCTTTTCCACCAGATCCAGAACCAACTGGTCTGTCATTTCCTTTACAACAAGTTTTGCCTGTTTCCCGGAATAAGGACAATGCAATACCTGTCCTGCTCCCATACTGTTCTGTTCCGGCCGGTAAGCTTTTACATATTCCATCGTACATGGCTCATATCCCCACGCATGATCGATCAATAATTCTGCATTCACGCCAAACATCTTGTATAAAAGTTCTTCATTATAATATTCATTTTCTTTCCCAATGGAACACCTCGCAATATCTCCCATCGTGTAGAGCCCTGCAGCTTCTAATTTCTGTGCATACCCGTGGCCTACCCGCCAAAAATCCATAAGTGGTCTGTGATCCCACAATATTTTCCGGTAAGATCTTTCATTTAATGATGCAATTCTCACACCGTTTGCGTCCGGCTCGATATGTTTCGCCACAATGTCCATTGCCACTTTGCACAAATACAGATTCGTCCCAATCCCTGCCGTAGCCGTAATTCCGGTTTCTTTCAGTATATTCTGTATGATCTTCTCTGCCAGTTTCTTCGCCGTTAATCCATACGTTTTCAAATAATGTGTCACATCCAGAAATACTTCATCAATCGAATATACATGCATGTCTTCCGGTGCGATATATTTCAGATATATACCGTAAATCCGGCGGCTGTAATCCATATAAAGCGCCATCCTTGGAACAGCAATAATGTATTGTAATTCCAGTTCCGGATGCTGCTTTAACTCTTCCATATTATAGGAATCTCCGGTAAACTTTCTTCCCGGAGCCAGATTTTTTCGGTTCCTGTTTATTTCGCTGACTTTTTGTACTACTTCAAATAAACGTGGTCTTCCCGGAATTCCACATTTTTTTAAAGAAGGAGAGACTGCAAGACAGATTGTTTTCTCTGTACGACTTGGATCCGCAACAACCAGATTCGTTGTCATCGGATCTAAATCACGTTCCTGACATTCCACAGATGCATAAAATGATTTTAAATCAATCGCTATATAAGTGTGTTCCATCTCGCATTCTCCCTTTCTTAATTCAGAACATATGTTCGTCTTATTATAATCTATTTTTCATATTTCGTCAAATATCTGAACCTACCGGATCTGCCACCGGTAGCTTCCTCGTCGCCATAAACAAAAAGTATACTCCCCACCCGGAAAGTATACTTTCATTATCTATCATATCTTAATGTCTCATACACATACTACTTCTTCAGTTCTCTTACCAATGCATCCACGCCAATCTTCACATTTTCCGGCGATGTAGCCAGATTCATACGGATAAATGTGCCAAATCTGCTTCCGCCGAACCAGTCGCCAAAATCAACTGCCAGATGACATCTTTTCTGCACAACTTCTTTGACTTTTTCCGCCGGAACATATGCGCCCAGATCGATCCAGCACAAATATGTTCCCTCCAACGGCGAGACTACTACATCCGGAAGTTCTTTTTCAAATGTTTCTCTGACATATGCTTCATTTTCACGGATCTGTGCTTTCACACTTTTCAACCAGGAAGCTCCTGTCCGGTATGCCGCCTCTGCTGCGATATATCCAAACGGATTACCACTTCTGACACGGATTCCATCTACAAATGTATCCCATTTCTTCCGGAGCTTATCATCTGGAATGATCACAATGGAATTCTGTCCGCCGGCAAGGTTAAATGTCTTCGACGGCGCTGTGATTGCTACCATCATATCTGCATACTCACCAACAGATAAAGACGGTACATGCGGATGTTCACTGAAGATCAGATCATGATGAATTTCGTCCGAAATCACATATACCTGATGCTTTCTGCAGATTTCAAATAATGTCTTTAACTCCTCTTTTTTCCATACACGTCCTGCCGGATTGTGCGGTGAACACAGAATAAATATTTTCACCTGATTCTCTACAATTTTCTTTTCAAAGTCTTCATAATCTATATGATATTTTCCGTCTTCGTTGATCAGATCTGAACAGATCAGCTTCCGGTTATTATTTTTCACTGCATGCAGGAACGGATAATATACCGGCGTATTGACGATCACTGCATCCCCCGGCTCTGACAGAATCTGCACAAACCAGTGAAATGCCGCAACCACACCAGGTGAAAATCGCATCCATTTCTTCTCTACCGTAAATCCGTGCTGCTCCTTTTCCCATTTTATAAATGCTTCATAATAGGACTCCGGTATTTTATAATATCCAAATACTCCCTGCTCTACATATTCTTTCAGGGCATCCACCACCCCCTGCGGCACGCGGAAATCCATATCTGCCACCCACATTGCATGTAAGCCTTCCTCGCCAAACATGCCTGTCTGGCCATCCCATTTGTTACAGTTTGTATTTTTACGATCTACATATACAAGTTCTTCCATACCATATACCATCCATTTCTTTTGTACTTGCATTTACAATGCTAACGTCATTATAGCACGATTTTTTCTATTCCCCTATCCCCCCAATATATCCTATCATTTTTTTACACAAATCATGCTGCAGAGCTTCCTAAATGTACGCTTCGTATTAATGAAAAAATTTACGCAAAAAGGCCCTAAAGTCTTTCTTGCATGAGTAAACTCATACAGATTTTAACCTTAGGGTCTCTTCTATTATTATCTCAATTTATCCACAAAGCTGCTGCCGTCACCGGTATAATCAATCTGGAACAACTCACCGATCGTAGCTGCAATATCTGCATACGTGTCTCTCGTTCCAATGTTGATTCCCTGTTTCCATGCCTTGCTATATCCAAGAAGCGGCACAGCCTCTCGTGTATGATCTGTTCCCTTGTATCCCGGATCACATCCGTGATCTGCAGTAATAAAGAGCACATCATCATCCCGCATATTTGCAAGAAATGTTCCGAGTGCTTCATCAAATTCATTCAACGCATTTGTATAACCCGGAATATCTCTGCGGTGTCCATACATCATATCAAAATCAACCAGGTTGATATAGCAAAGTCCGTCAAAATCTTTTTTCTGGATTTCGAATACTTTCTCCATATTTTTTGCATTTCCATGATTCGGTGTTGTCTCAGTCAGTCCCTGACCTGCGAAAATATCATAAATCTTTCCGACGCCGATCACATCTTTTCCTGCTGCCTTTAACTGATCCAGAATCGTCGGTTTCGGAGGCACCAGTGAAAAATCATGTCTACGGTCTGTTCTTGTAAAGTTCGGATACTCACCGACAAACGGTCTCGCAATAACTCTCGCTACTGCATGATCTCCCATCAAAATCTTTCTTGCAATCTTACAGTATTCATATAATGTCTCAATCGGTACGACTTCCTCGTGGGCTGCAATCTGAAATACACTGTCCGCAGAAGTATACACGATCAGCGCGCCTGTCTCCATGTGCTCTTTTCCATAGTCACGGATTACATCCGTTCCGGAATATGGCTTATTACAAAGCACTTTCCGTCCAGTCTGCTTCTCAAATTCTGCCAGCACCTCCTCCGGAAATCCATCCGGGTAAACCGGGAACGGTTTTGGTGAGATCACACCTGCCATCTCCCAGTGACCGATGGTTGTATCCTTCCCCTGGGAACTCTCATACAGTCTTCCATAGCAGCCTTCCGCTGCCTGATCCTGATTTCCATATCCCATATCATCAATATGGTAAATGCCAAGTTTCTCCATATTCGGAATGTTCAATTTTCCTGAATCATAACAGGTTTTCCAGGTATTACTTCCTTCATCTCCAAACTGCGCCGCATCCGGTGCTTTTCCGATTCCTGCGCTGTCCAGTACGATCCAAAATGCTCTCATCCCGGTCCCTTCTTTCTTCTTACTATTGATTCGCTTTCTTATAAGCGACAAAATCTTCTGGGTTTAAAAATGCTTCTTTATATCCAAGTTCGTAACAAAGCTGCATGGTGTATGGCTGCTCCAAATATGCCTTCTCAAGAATATCCTTTTCCTTGAACACGCTTTTCACATCTCCGTCCAGCAGTGCATCTCCTTTTGCAAATACGATTGCCCGGTCAAATGTTTCCGCAACGAAATCCATATCATGCAAAATAGAAATCACAATCTTATGCTGTCTCTGTAATTCCTTCATGATAGCCTGAATTCTCTTCTTGCCCATGTAATCCTGTGCGATCGTCGGCTCATCAAAAATAACTACCTTTGTATCCATCGCAACGATCGCTGCGATCGATACCATCTTACGCTCAGAGAGTCCCAGGTCATACGGATTAATCTTCTCTGTTCCCTTTAAGCCTACCATATCCAATGCTTTTAACGCAACTTCTTTTGCTTTATCTTTGCTCATGCCGATCTGCATCGGTCCGAACATTACTTCATCCAAAACTGTATTTTTGAAAATCTGGTCATTCGGATTCTGGAAAATAAGTCCAATATCTTTTGCTAGGGTTGCAACTGTCTGTTTGGAAATATCCTGCCCGTTAAATAAAATCTGTCCTTCTGTCGGACGCAAAAGTCCTTTTAATAATTTTACAAATGTTGTCTTTCCGGCACCGTTCTGTCCGATAATCGCAGTGGAGCGTTCATCAATCGTCAGATTCAGTCCCTTCAGGATCTCTTCTCCTGCATTGTATGAGAAATGCAGATTTTTTATCTCGATCGTATTCATAATGTCCTCCATTTCCACTACTTACATGCCAGCAGTTTATGTGCTTCGTCCAAAGTTACCGGATAATAATCTGTTCCCGGAACACGAAGTCCCAGATCTTTGCAGATTCTTGTATAAACCGGTGCAACTACACCATGTTCATCCAGATCTTCTCTTGCGAAGATTTCCTGTGGTGTGTCAAATGCAACCAACTTACCGCCATCTAATAACATAATTCTGTCGCTGTAAGCTGCAATTTTTTCAATCTTATGCTCTACCATGATGACTGTAATACCTTTTTCACTCAGCTTGGCAACTGCTTTAAACACTTCCTCGCTTCCCTGTGGATCGAGCTGTGAAGTTGGCTCATCCAATACAATAATTTCCGGATTCATCGCAATGATACTTGCGATCGCCATTCTCTGCATCTGCCCACCGGAAAGATCAAACGGAGCACGGTCTCTGTATTTTGCAATATCGAGAAGTTCCAGCGCATCATCGATTCTCTTCTTCATTTCGTCTCTTGGAATACCAAAGTTTTCCAGTCCGAAAGCAATTTCTTCATATACCGTCAATTTTGAACCTGTTACCTGATTAAATGGATTCTGGAACACCATTCCAACTTTCTGGCAAAGTTCGTCTACTTCCACATTGCGTACTTCAATATCATCAATAAAAACTTTTCCGCCATAAGCGCCACGGTAAAAGTTTGGCACCAGTCCGATAAGGGACTGGCAAAATGTACTTTTCCCTGATCCGTTACGTCCGATCACGCCGATAAATTCTCCCGGCTTAATATCGCAGGTGATTCCATCCAGTGCAAGTTCTTTCGTATCCGGATATCTGTATTTTAAATTTTCAATTTTAATCTCAGCCATTGTCTGTCTCTGTCCTTTCTGCGTATTTTATGCAAACATCATCACAAGTTTCCATACTACAGATGCCACTGTGGCAATTAATAAAATCCAGTAAATCGGACGGCTTGCAGCATTTGCATGGAATACATTCAAAAATGATTTCTTTTCTTTTGAGTTAAATCCACGAACTTCCAGCGCGATCGCACGCTCTTTTGTATCAATAAAAGAACTCATGATCACAGGAGAAATCAACGGAATAAATGCCTTCATTCGGATTAATAGACTTCCCTCAGTTTCCATACCACGGCTTCTCTGCGCATCTGTGATTGTAGACATACGCTCTGTCATCTGCGGAATCAACTGGAACAGGGATACAAATACATATCCGATTCTCGGTGAAAATCCGCGGCTTACCATACTCTCAATAATATCAGAAGGTTTTGTTGTCAGAACGAGTACACAGAAAGCAAAAATAATATTTAACACATTAATTGCAATATCTGCCGCAAATATTAAACCTTCTTTATAAAATGCAACCGGTCCAAGATCCAGTACTACAGTCTCGTTACCTGCACGGAACAATCCCTGAATAATAATTACAGTGATCAATACAAATCCAGATACTGCAAGGATTGGCAGTGTTCTGCGGATTACTTTTGACTGGGTAAGAAGTAAAATACTTAAAACAATAAATCCGATACTGATCAATTTACTTCCCAGCATTGCCGGAATTACAAGTGCTGCAATAATGTAAAAAGCCTTGCATCCCGGAGTCAGTCCATTTAAAAAGGACTGTTTATCTTCATACAAACTCAAACTTTTCATGATTAGCCTCCATTCTCTTTCCTGTCCTGCCTAGTCCAGGCTCTCGATTCTGTGATTGCTCTGATACAGGGACATCAGACTCTTCGGAAGTCCTTTGAAAAGAGCTGCTACCAACAGAAGTACTACAATTTTATCCGGGATATCTACAATGATCTCATCGATCGTAGATGCCTGCCACAGAGGGAAATGTTTGGCAACCGCTGCCGCATATGCCAGGTCTCCCCAGAGGTTACCGGTTGTTCCTCCCCAGAAAATAATATTTAAAGGAGTAGAAATCACAACTGCCGCTGCACCACCAAATATACCTGTAAGCAACGTACCCTTTAAACTCTTAAGTGCTCCGTAATATGCCATCAGCCCTACTACGATTCCGATTCCTGCCTGCGAAAATGCATAGACAGTAGAGATCGGATCCATAGTTACACCATAAATAATATTGTTAATTGCTCCGGAAATCGCTCCGACAACCGGTCCTGCCAATGCTGCTGCAAGACAGGTTCCGATGGAATCCAGCCATAATGGCAGTTTTAACATTCCTGCAAATAATTTCCCAATATAATTGATACCTACTGCCGCCGGGATCAATACAAGTGATGCCGTATTGATTTTCAGCGACCATGGGCTGTTATTATTTTTATTTTTCATTTTTCTGCCTCCGTCCTTTGTGTCTCAGTTTTTTCATAGCTTACTTGACACTACCTTTGTATCTTTCGCTCTCTTAATTCTTCTTGTCCATACGAACGATTGTTTCCAGTGCAGCAATGATTTCATGCTCTTCGCCAACTGCTGCTGCGTTGTCCGCATCTACATAATTATTAATCTCTTCTTCCAGATTTCCTTCATACAGGCTGACTGTATTTAAAATAGAAGCTGTCTTAACACCTCTTAAACCGCCAATGATAAATAAAGCGGCTGTTTCCATATCTGCACCAAGGATTCCTTTGCCTGACCAGTAGTGATCGATCTCATCCTCACGGTCTGTGTAGAAGCTATCATGACTTCTTCCACGTCCTACATGGTAAGCATATCCGAGATCCTTCGTTGCTTCGATCAGATTCATCAGTACTCCTGTATCTGGAATTGCCGGATAAATCTCTTCGATATAAGCTTTGGAAGCTCCCTCATCACGGACAGCTCCGTTAATGAGGATCAGATCTCCCATATTGATCTCCGGTTGTAATGCTCCACAGCTTCCGATACGAATCATAACTTCAACACCGATATTATGAAGCTCCTCTACTGTAATTCCTGTAGACGCTCCTCCCATTCCGGTAGAAACTGCCATCACCTTTACACCTTTATAATATCCGCTGATACTCTTCATCTCACGGTTAAATGCGATCTCTTTCACATCTGTTAAATGCTCTTTGATACGGTCTACTCTCGCCGGATCTCCCGGAAGAATCGCATATTTTGCCGCATCTTCCTCGCTGCATCTGATATGTGGCTGTAATGTACTCATAGTTCTCAATCCTTTCTTAATATATCTTCCAAAGCCTGTTGATCGCAGATTGATATTTTCCCTTTCTCGAGTTCAATAAATCCCTGTTCTCTTAACTGTTTCAATACCCGGTTGACACTTCTTGTTGTCACCGCCATCTGCTGACTTAAAACTTCTGAAGAAATCATGACAAATTTTGCATCCATTTCCATATTACGAAGCAGATACTGACAAATTCTCTGCTTTAATGTATATAGTGTATTTTCTCCCATATTCAGACACATCCGGTATGAATTATCACACAGTGTACGAATCATATATTCATTAAAATTCTTATCTGTCCGGATCCATTGTAAAAAGAACGTTCGATCCAGTTCCAGAATCCGTACTTTTCCACGCGACTGTATCCGGCTGATGTAACCCGTCTGTTTGAAGATTTCCAGTTCGCCAATATAATCGCCTTTCATATATGTGCAAAGAAGATAACGTTTTCCATGTGCTGACTCTACATAAATATCTACATACCCAGAAGCGATGATATAAAATCTGTTATGAATCTCTCCCTGGTTCAGTACAAACTGGTCCGCCTCATAATCCTTTACTTCAAAACGTCTCAAAATCTCATATGGGCACTGACGCAACATCTGAAATATTTCTCTGTCTTTTTCCAAAAGTTTTACTAGTTTTTCTAAATTTTGATCCATTTTAGTCTTCCTTCCTCACTGCAGTTTATTGGCATCAAAGAATGAAATGGATATTTCCTTATTTCCATTTCCTATTATAAAAAAATAGCGCAAAAATGTGTAGGAATTATGTCCGGCAGTTTTACTCTGTTAAAATAAAATCAAATTATTTCTGCCATGAATTCAGGACATTTGTCCTTTTGTGCTTTTATACTTTTATACTTTCGCAAACATTATTTATAGCACGCCCTTTTAAATTTACTCATTTACGTAACTATTGTCACTTCAAACGAATCCTTTTTTCTTAAAAAGTTATATACGATAATGGGGAAATTTCAACGAAAAATCTTAGAAAATCTCGTGTAAATATATTTGAAAACAAGAACATTGCTCTTATCTGCCGAATCTGCCATTGTCCACTGCTTTAAATGGTCCGCGCAATATTTAGCTACTACATTATAGCACAAAAAAGATATCCGATTTGTAATTCCTCATTACTTTATCAGATATCTTTTTTATTTATATAATATTACAAAATCCGGCACAGACAGTTTCCTCTGGCTGTTGTGGAAGAAACAGAAAAACCTGTAAGACTATGGCTTACAGGTTTTCAAACTCCCCGAGTTGGGCTCGAACCAACGACCCTTCGGTTAACAGCCGAATGCTCTACCACTGAGCTATCGAGGAATACTTATATAGTATAAACCCATGCAATATATTTTGCAAGGGGTTATAACAAATTTTTTATATACCTTCAAAACTGCATACAAGAAATACTTCATC
>NZ_QUKZ01000011.1:0-96900 GCF_003481355.1 Dorea sp. OM07-5
CCTGCCATATCTCCGATGATGCATACCGGGATAAGACACCGGAAGAGGTGAACCGGATTGTCCGGAGCTTTTCGGATTTCATCGTTGGAAAATTAAAAGACTTAAAAGAGAAAACCGCTTAGGCGGTTACAAGGCAGGACAAGCCTTAAACAAGGTGATACAAGGTAAAACAAGCTTTTAAACAAGATCTACACAAGATCGGAAAGGGGATAGAGCATGAGGAAGAAGAGAAAAATGAGCGAAGCAACACAGAGCGCACTGCTGATCTGTCTGTCCTGTTACGCGGCGGCAGTTTTGATGTTTCTCCACTGGCTCTTTATTGGGTACTGATGAAAACAATGAGAGAGCAGGGAATTAAAAGATACAAAAGAAGAAAGCAGATGGCGTACAAAGTATTCTGCTGGATTCTCGGAATCCTGGTGGCGCTGATCGGCGTGTCAGTAGTTGGATTCTGGGTGGCGATTTTTATGACATTTTGCTAGAAAGGGGTGAAAAAGTGCAGAACATGAAAGAAAAATGGCTTGGATTTGCTACAGATGAAAATGTAGTCCGGGCGCTGAAAGATATCCGGAGAGTGGCTGCAAAGCATGGCATCCGGCATGTGTCGGTGCAGATTCTGGACGGTGATGTGTATGGATATACCAATGATGCAGCAGCCGGTCCGTACAATCTGGAGATCGGAACTTCCGGATTAAGAGTCGAAGCCGGACAGGCACAGTATTTTAAAAGCATATAAAAAGAGTGCCAGAAAGGGAAGAACCCGAATCCGGCACAAAAGAAATTAGTCAATTGTATTTTAAACGAAGAAAGGAAATTAGTCAAATGGAGAATATTCCAGGATATGATTCGTGGAAGACAACACCGCCAGATGATCCTGATCCGGTTGCATTTTGCGATAATTGTGACGCGCCTTTGTATAAAGGAGATTCAATTTATATGCATATCAATGAAGAAAATCTGTGTGAAGTGTGTATGAATGATATGTACAGGAGGATATTGTAATGTGGAATATAGAAGTTGTAAGGACGTATAAGACTGTTGGTGTGTATGAGTGTGAAGATAAAGTGATCTTCGAAGTGAACAGTTTAGATGAAGCAAGTGAGATTGTTTCTATGTTTGATAAATATAGTATTGGAGAATACAGATATTCGATTAATCGGAAAAAAGAAAGTGAGGAAGAATAGATGGCACTTAAAAGCTATGAAGAGCTGATAAAGATTGATGTAAGCCAATACTGCGAAGATAGAGATGGATTTACATATCTAAACTGGGCAAAATGCATTGAGTTATTGAGGAAGAATGGTGCAACTGAAGTGTACTGGGAACCTATTCCTGATCCACAGACTGGGAGTAGCTTAAGAAAGACCGATATTGAGTTTAAAGATAAAAATGGAAATACAAACCGTTGTTATGAAACCAGAATCAAAGTTGTAATCGATGATAAAGAATACGAGATGCAGACACCGGTAATGAATGGTGCGAATCCAGTAAAAGATAATTCGATGAGTCAGCAGAGAGTATGGAATAGCATGTGCAGAGCATTTGTGAAGTGTGTGGCTATTCATACCGGCCTTGGATTTAATTTGTGGCTGAAAGAAGAATACAACAAACTGGAAGCAAAAATTCCGGGAACGGGGGAAAATCTTGCATCAGAAGCTAAAAAGAAAACACTGAAAACACAGTGCACGGCACACGGTATTGATCTGGCAGCCTGGGTGTGTAGAAACGAAAAGACAATGGACACGCTTACGGAGACAGAGTGTGCAAAGATGCTGAATGCGATTAAGAAAAAGTATGGTGATGATTAATGAACTTTACAGGAAAGCTCGAAGGTTTAAAGATGGACTATGTTACAAGAAAACAGAGTCTTTCATTGGAAGTAAATGAGGATGCAAGAGATGCATTCCAAGAGCTGAAAGATTGTGAGAAACTTGTTATTCAAATCAAGAAATATCGTAAAAAAAGAAGCCTGGATGCGAATGCATATTATTGGGTGCTGATTACAAAACTTGCCAGAAGATTGGAATTGAGCAATCCGGAAATGCACAATATGTGTCTGGAAAGATATGGACAGTTGGAAATAATGGAGAATAAAGCTGTATTCGTTACAATTCCAGATACAGAAGAGGCAGAAAATAAAGTGCGGAATGCTCTGGATTATCACCTGCAGTCAACATCGCAGGTACGGCAAGGAGTAGATGGGCTTCTGTATCGGACTTATCGACTGCTTCGAGGTAGTCACACATATAATTCAGAAGAAATGGCGCGACTGATATCAGGTCTGATCATTATGTGTAAGGATGCACAGATTCCGGATAGCGAAATTGCAACACCGGAAGAAAAGAGACTTCTGAAAGAAAGGTATGGTGTGGATGTCTAAAAAACTTTGGAGCGTGTTCACGGACGATATGGATCACTGCTATTTTACTGGTACACCGTACGTGCACAGACATCATATTTTTTATGGCTCCAGAAGAGAATTATCGGAGAAATATGGGTACGTCATTCCGATAGCAAGTTATTTACATGAATTTGGAATTAACTCCGTTCATGATAATCCGAATCGCGGAATGGATTTGCAATTAAAACAGATGGCACAAGAACATTTTGAAAGCCATCATGGGACAAGAGAAGACTTCATAAAGATTTTTGGAAGAAGTTGGATGTAACAAGTTAACTATAGATTCACCTGGCATTGTAACTAAGAAATGTAACGTATAAGACATGAAGTTCTTGCGCAATATGTTGTATCACAGCCAGAGAGCCAGGCTCTGGCAGAAAGGAGAAGTATGACGACTCGAGAAAAAGCAGAAAGCTATTTTAATAGAATTGCGGATGGTCATAAGCATGCAATTGCCAGACCTTATGATAGAAATGTTGATAGGTCTTTAAGATCCATGATCAACAAAGCAAACAACAATGGAGATTGTATTATTAATGTAGGTGAAGGGATTTTCAGACCGATTCCCGGTGATCCGGTGGATGAAGCTGCATTTCATAAATATACAGCTCAGGATTTACATAGAGCCAGAGAAATACAATTAAAAAGACTCTGTATGATACAGACGTTTGAAGGGTGGAGAAAGTGTGCAGCATCTGTTGACCATTAATGGAAGATTAGACAACATGAATGATTATACAAGGGCGTGCCGGACGAATCAGTATAAAGGTGCCAAGATGAAACAAAAGAACGAGGCGGTTGTGATCCGGGCTATTTTAGAACAGTTAGGAAGATTGCGGATTACAAAACCAGTCGTAATCAGATATCGATGGTATGAGCCAAATAAGAGAAGAGATTTGGACAATATCAGTTCTTTTGGCAGAAAGGTGATTCAGGATGCACTTGTGCAGACAAAAGTACTTCGGGACGATGGATGGAGCTATATCACAGGGTTTCAGGATGCGTTCTTTGTGGACAAAGAGCGCCCGCGTATAGAAGTAGAAATAGAAGAGGTGTAAACGTGCCAAACAGAATATTAAAAGAGTCGATCAGGACGAGCGACAGCATTAATGAGCTCAGTTGGTTCGAAGAAGTTCTGTTTTACCGGTTAATAGTAAGCTGTGATGATTATGGAAGATTTGATGGAAGGGTAGCGATTATAAAAGGGACCTGTTTTCCGCTCAAGAATGTAACGAATAAGAATATAGAAGATGCTCTCAATAAGTTGGTGTCGGTTGGCTTGGCGCGACACTACGAGGTAGAAGAAAAACCGTACCTTCAGTTACCAGCTTGGCAGTCGCATCAGAACATTCGTGCAAAGAAGAGTAGATATCCAAGTCCGGAAGAAGGGAACGATATTACATCTGACAACAGTTGCAAACATATGTATGCAGATGTAAACACAAGTAATCAAATGCAAGCAAATGTTCCCGTAATCCAATCCAATCCGAATACGAATCCGAATACAGAATCCGAATCATATACGGGCGACTCGCGCCTTGATGTGGCTTTCGAGGAGTATATCCGTTTTCGGAAGCAGATCAAGAAGCCGATGACTGACCGTGCAATACAGCTTGCAGTAGGGAAATTACAGAAAATGTCCGATGATGTGGAGGAACAGATAGCGATTATCAACCAGTCGATTATGAATGGCTGGAGTGGTCTGTTTCCGCTAAATCAGGACAAGGGTAACAAGAAAACAGGAAAGAAGAGTACCAGATTCAGCAATGCACATGAACGTAGTTATGACATGGATCAGCTGGAAAAGGATTTACTGGGAGTTTAGGAGGATGATAAGGTGTTCGAACAAAGCAAATATTCCAACACATCCGGAAATCAGAGAGTCCGGATTCAACAGAAGAAACCAGGCAACATGTATGCATTTACGCTTGGTGGGAGTAAGAAAAGACATAGAGTGATCAAAAGAGGCAAGTAAATGAATTATATAGAGTTTTTAAAAACAAAAATCGAACTGGCAGTAGATAGCGGGTTCGAGGTCGATAAGTCAAAAATCAACAAAGCATTAAAACCGCATCAGGCGGATTCTGTTGCGTGGGCGTTAAAAGGTGGCAGGCGAGCACTATTCGAGTCCTTCGGACTGGGAAAGACGGTCCAGGAGTTAGAATTTTGCCATCTGGCAGCAGAGCACGAGAATGGTAAAGCATTAATTGTATTGCCATTAGGGGTAAAGCAGGAGTTTACGCAGGATGCGGCCAACGTATTAGGGTATGGAAGACCGCGATACGTCCGGACAATGGCAGAAGTGAAAGAATCAAAAGAGCAGATCTTATTGACCAATTATGAAAGAGTCAGGGACGGAGATATAGAGCCGTCATATTTCGCAGCAACTTCACTGGATGAGGCGAGTGTATTAAGGTCATTCGGATCAAAAACATATCAGACGTTCTTGGATAAGTTTAAGAACGTGAAGTACAAGTTGGTGGCGACAGCCACACCAAGTCCGAACCGGTACAAAGAATTGATTCACTATGCCGGATATCTGGAAGTGATGGATACGGGACAGGCATTAACCAGATTCTTCCAGAGAGACTCCACGAAAGCAAATAACCTGACACTTTATCCAAACATGGAAGATGAGTTCTGGTTGTGGGTGAGTTCCTGGGCGTTATTTGTCACAAAACCATCGGATATAAATCTGACATACTCAGATGAAGGCTACGAACTGCCACCGCTAAAGGTAAACTGGCACGAGATTCCGATCAAATACGGAGATGCCGTTGACAAGAACGGACAGATGTCATTGTTTAACGAGGCGGCAGCAGGACTTAAAGAGGCGGCGCAGGTCAAGCGAGAATCGATTGACCAGAGAGTAAAGGCGATGAAAGAAATCGTAGATGCATCACCGGAAGATCATTTTGTATTATGGCACGATTTAGAATCCGAGCGCCATGCGATCAAGAAAGCACTTCCGGAAACAGTAGACATCTATGGTTCTATGGATTACGACACCAGAGAACAGAGGGTGATTGATTTCTCACAAGGGCGAACAAAACTATTTGCTACGAAGAAATCACTATCTGGATCCGGCTGTAACTTTCAGAGATATTGCCACAGAGAGATTTTTCTGGGTATCGATTATGAATTTAACGATTTTATCCAGGCAATTCACAGGTGCTATAGATTTTTACAGACAGAACCGGTAGTAATCGACATCATTTACATGGAAAATGAGCGAGAGATCAAGGATGTGCTGATAGAGAAGTGGAAAAACCACAACCACATGGTAGAAAAGATGATAGAGATTGTAAAAAAATACGGGCTATCTTCTGCAACTATGGAGAAGAGATTAGAGCGAAAGATGGGAGTAAAGACAGTAAGAGTAGAAGGTAAGAACTTTATAGCGGTACATGATGATTGTGTAGAAGAGACAAGAAGAATGGAATCAAATAGCGTGGATTTGATTCATACATCAATTCCGTTCGGGAATCATTATGAATATTCCGCAAATTATAACGATTTTGGACATAACCAGAATACCGAACGCTTTTTCGAACAGATGGATTTCTTAACACCGGAGCTTTTGAGAGTCTTAAGACCGGGAAGAGTGGCAGCGATCCACGTCAAAGACCGTGTGCTGTTTGGAAATGTTACAGGCACCGGAATGCCAACGATAGAGCCATTTCACGCACTGTGCATCGAACACTACATGAAACACGGCTTTCAGTATTTTGGAATGATCACAGTCGTTACGGATGTGGTAAGAGAAAATAACCAGACCTATCGCCTGGGATGGTCTGAACAGTGCAAAGACGGCTCCAAGATGGGAGTTGGATGCCCGGAATATATATTGCTTTTCCGAAAACTTCCGACAGACCGGTCAAATGCTTATGCAGATGAACCGGTAAAGAAAAGCAAAGAAGAATATACGAGAGCCCAGTGGCAGATAGACGCACACGCCTACTGGAGATCATCCGGGGACCGGCTGATCAGCAAGGAAGAATTGAAAGAACTTCCGGTAGAAAGTTTACAGCAGGTATACCGTCAGTACAGCAGAGAAACGGTATATAGCTATGCGGATCATGTAAAACTTGCAGAAGATCTAGATAAAAATGATAAGCTTCCAGCTATTTTCATGGTAGTAGCTCCGGGAGCATGGAACCAGATGGAAGTCTGGGACGATATCAACCGTATGCGGACATTAAACACAAATCAAAGCCGAAGAAGAGCACAGATGCATGTGTGTCCGTTGCAGTTAGACATTGTAGAAAGAATCATAAACCGCTACAGCAATGAAGGTGACCTAGTCTATGATCCGTTTGGTGGGCTTATGACGGTGCCGATGACAGCGGTCAAGATGCACCGGAAAGGCTATGGCTGTGAATTAAATCCGGATTATTTCCGTGATGGAGTGGGATATTTGCAAGAGGCGGAGAATGAAGTAGACACACCGACATTATTTGATTTTATGGGAGAGGAAACAAATGGCAGTAATACGTAATGTCCGAGGTGGTACTGCCGGACTGAATGAAGAAGACAGACTGGCGCTTGCCGGATTATTAATAAAAGCCGGGTATGCAGTAAGAATTGGACATCGGGAGATCCCCGGAAATGCAAAAGGCAAGAAAGAATATATAGTTGAATACTGGGAGGAGAAAGAAAAGAAGATAGAAATGTAGAATAGTGTTGAACCTTGACAATTGAATATTGATGGTTGGAATGGTATAATTCCCGTATCAAATGTACGGGAGGAAATGCCAATGAGCAAAAAGGAAAAGTACAGATTTTGTATTGGAGACAAGAATAAACATTCAAGTTTAACGACAATTATACCAGAAAAGAATGATGTTTATATTGTTTCAAAATCAAATGAAAATCAAACAAAATTATCAATTCATGAATCTGGAAAGTGCCAATACTCTTTTACATCGGAATATGTTAAGAAGAATAGAATTGTAGAAAGAAATCGAGACAGACATTTAATGGAATTTGAACTATTACCTTTATCTGATAGATATGAAATAGTTATGAGTTATATATACCTGTTTGATGAAATTTGTCTTGATGATGAGATATTAAAGCAAGATGTAACATGGATTCCAGCGCCAAAGAAAAACTGGTGTGTGGAAGTTGTTTTCTGTAAAGGGGCAACTTTTAATCCTGCTGCTATAAGCGATGAGTATAAGTATATACGAACAATTGTATTGGATAATAGAGCAGTTTTTATTGCACTATATCGTTATATTCCTATTAATGATGAATTAAGAGAGAATGTTGTGGATACAAGAAAAATCGTAAAGGAAGATAAGACGAAAAAGAATTGTGAAGAAAAAATATGTGCAAGTTTTGGATATATAGGAAAAAACGAACATAGATACAACGTAGAAATATATGTGTAGTAAATTTCATCTACCAACCATCGGTATTTGGTGGTTGGTATTTTTTTACCCATTTTTATGAAGAAAGGGCATGAGTAAAATGAGATCAAACTTTGATATTAAAGAAAGCGGTAGAATATGGGATTTTGAAAGTATTGGTCCGTTAAATGGTGCTTTAATCAAACTTCCGGATTGCGGGACGTGTTCTGTCGTGTGGTGTGAGAATGAAAATGGTTATGAGCATGTAAGTGTGTCACCGAAACACAAATTCAGAATTCCATCATGGGAAGATATGTGCACACTGAAAGAGATCTTCTTTGAAGATGAAGAGGAAGTATATCAGATTCATCCGAAGAAATCAGAATATGTGAATTTATCAAAAAATTGTCTGCATTTATGGAAACCGATAGGGCATGAACTTGGCGAGCTGGTAGATAACTCAGGGATGTATGAGGACTGTGAGGATGTTTCCGACACAAATGTCGGGAACAAATGGATACCGGTAGAATGGCGTGAACTTACAGAAGAGGAAAAGAAACAGTATCGCAACACAGATGCAGTAGAATATATGCTTGATTGCAAATTGCCGGAAGATAGCGAAGAGATCATAGTGACAGATGGAAAAAGGACATGGACAGACATTAATGGCATTGATGAGTTCTATTATCTGGAAAGCGGAAATGATTGGAAGGATATGAAAGCCTGGATGCCATTGCCGGAACCATACAAACAAAACGACGAAGGAGCTGAGAAATGATTGAACAGAGGAAGTACAAAGAAACAAAGACTAGAAGGTCAACAACATTATGATGAGCTGGAATCGGATATTGATAAAAAGGCAAGCGAGAGATTCCATACACCACCAGCTTATCGGAACTATACGGTGGATGATTATCTAAAGAAGATGGGAGTAGACGTAACGAAGGGAGTAGATGCCGATGGACAAGAACATTCTGATTGAGTATGCGGATGTGAAAGAAGAGATAAAGGATCTGCGGCGAAGAATTGAGCAGAATAAAAAGGAATTATCCAGATTGAATGGACAAATCGTTATGGATTCGGTATCATGCGGGAAGAAGGGAAAGAAACCACTGGGAACGGTTAAGATCGCCGGCAGACCGGTCACGGCTATTTCCCGGAAAGAATCATTGCTGGATAAACGGATCCGAAGACTGGAGGAGCTGGAAGAGGAACTCCTGGAGCTGACGATACAGGTGGACGAATACATAGAGGCGATAGAAAAGAGTGAGCTGCGGATTATCTTTCGGTTGTATTATATCGATGATCTGACATGGTATCAGGTTGCATTACGCATGAATCAGAATTTTCCAAAGAGAAAAGTTAAGTATACGGAAGATAATTGCCGGATGCGGCATAATAGATTTTTAGAAAAATTAGAATAATGTTCGGCAATGTTCGCTTAAAAAGTGATAGAGTATAAACTGGAATTGATGAACAGATATTAAATCATTCGATTAGTTTCCCACAACCTAATAAAACCGAGAGAAGACACCTGGCAACGCGGGTGTCTTTTTCGTTGCGTAATGTCGAGAAATGGGATATTATGGGAGTAGGTTTTAGATTGTGAGGAAAGATATATGAATGAAGAAAATACAAATAATGAAAAAGAAAAATGTTTTGTCATTATGCCAATTAGCGATCAAGGCGATTATCCAAAAGGACATTTTCAGAAAGTATATGAACAAATTTTGGCTCCGGCTATCGAAGAAGCTGGTTATGAAGCGTTTAGAGTTGATGAAGACAATATGTGCACACCGATTGTTGAAAAAATATTTACAGCAATTCAAGAATGTCCAATGGCATTATGCGATTTGAGTAATAGGAATCCTAATGTTTTATATGAGCTAGGAATACGACAAGCTTACGATAAACCAGTAGTCTTAGTTCAAGATGATAAAACTGACAGAATATTTGATGTGTCTGGAATTAACACAATATCATATAGTAGTAGCAGACTATTTGAAGAAGTTTTAGAGGCGAGAAGAAGGATAACTGCTGCAATAATATCTTCAAAAGAAGGAAAACAAAATTCAATAATTAAGGTCATAAATGCACAGAGTGCCAAAATTTCTTCAGATGCGATGTCAAAAGAAGATAAAGTTGAGGTAATGCTAGCAGGATTGTTAGAAGATGTGAATGATTTAAAAATGCAGATTAGGAAAAATAATGTAACGTTTGGAGAAAGTAGATGGGAGAAAGATTATGCAGATAGAAAAAATGGTGTATCTAATAGCAGAAAGATAATGATAGAACTCAGAAATGGCGTAACAAACGAACAGATACAAAGAGCAATTTCGAAGATATCACATCGAGTTGGAACAAAAATTGATTACTGTAGAATGGGAAACAGAATAGTAGTTACATATGAATACGAAGATTTAGATATAGATATGGATATAAGTCGTGAAATATTTAAGGAAATAAATGCAATAGTTGGGAAGATATAGTGTACCAGAGCACCCTTCGGGGTGCTTTTCTAATGCAATAAAACAGGAGGTGAGGTTATGGCAAAACGATGGGAAAACATTGAAAGAGCAGATTTTTTAGGCGTGGGGGAATATGACATACCTACAATCGAGCCGGTTGAATTTTCTGGAAATACAAAGTTTATCCCATTTAACTATGCTGCCTCCTGCAAGAAGAGAGAAGATAAAAGCATTCATTTCTTCGTGGATGATTATCAATTTACCAGATTGCGGAATGATCCAGACAGGTATATGCCTATGCTTAGAGAATATCAGTATGTACTGACGCCAGATTTCAGCGTCTACACTGATTTTCCAAAGGCATTACAGATTTACAACCATTATCGGAAACACTGGATTGGAGCATATATGCAGATGCATGGAATTAATGTCATCCCGACAATCGCATGGAGTACACCGGATTCGTATGAATGGTGCTTTGACGGAGAGCCGACGCATGGGACAGTTGCGATATCCAGCGTTGGAACACAGAAAGATAAAATTGCAAAAGAGTTATTCCTGAAAGGATACAAGGAGATGATCAGGCGGTTAGAGCCGGAAAGCATTATCTTTTACGGCAACGTACCGGAAGAGTGCAAAGGAAACATTATCAGAGTCAAAGCATTTCAGGAAAAATTCAGTGAGGCGAAGTGCGATGGGTGGTAGAGGATCGGCAAGCGGGAAGAGCGTAAAAGGGAAAGCATATGGAACAGAATATACAACACTGTATGAGTCCGGAAATATTAAATTTGTTAGGTATAATGATGGCTCAGCAACAGCTCCGATGGAAACAATGACAAAGAATAGAGTATATGCAACTATTGATTATAAAAGCAATGTAAAGCATATATCATTTTACGATAAAAACAATAAGCGATATAAGCAGATTGATTTAGACCATTATCATAAGGTGAATGGCGTCAAAGAAAAGCCACATACGCATCAAGGATATATTCATGATGAATTAGGAACCAGAACTCCTAACACCGGCGAAAATAAAATAATTGCAAAAGTATTAAGTGAATGGCATAATAGAAAGAGAAAGTGAATCGTCTAAGAGGGAGGACACATGTCCTATAGTATCAGCCAGGAGCTGAAGATGGATATACATGTATATTTTAGCTTAAGTGCTTGTATGCCACTGTATAAAAGTTCTGTGGGGTAGCATGGGTGTCGGTTCAAATCCGACCGCTTTCAAAAGAGACTCAGCAATGGGTCTCTTTTTGTATGCAGAAAGGAAGGTAGAATGGGCGGAAGAGGCGGAAGCAGTAGAAAAGGGAGTGGAGGCGTTGAAACCCGAGAAAGTGAATCTCCAGTTTCCCCGCTTATGTCAAAAGTGTACTATAATGCTGCAACTAAAGGAAATCGTTCAGCCTATGCATGGGAAGGTGCGAGAGATTCGAGCATAGAAAAAGCTATAAGCACAGGAAATACAGATTATATTAATTCGATTAAAACAGAAAAAGATGCACGAAGGGTATCGGAATATTTAACGGCGCGAAGTAGCGAAAACAATTATAAGATTAAAAAACTCGGAAGCAAAGAAGCTGTGTATAAAAATCAGAAGGTAGCACAAGAAAGACGAAGGCTAAATTCTATGAATGATGCAATGAGAAATAAAATGCATGAATTTTCAAAGAAGCCAGAATCGGGAAGTACAAATATTCACGATACAAGCCGCACGACAACGACTTACGATAGAGCAAGAAAACGCCGAATGAGTAATTTTGATGCATGGTATTACGGAGGGGGAAAATAATGGGCGGACGTGGAGCCAGAAGCGGTGGAGGCGGTTCAGCAGGAGAAGTTGTAATACGCAAACAGCCGGAACCGAATAAATAAGGATATTCGTATTATATGACAGGCACGAGGAACATATTGAGCAATTGGGATGACAATGGTAATTATCATGAAAAGCCAAGGAAAATAAAAGAGAATGTCAGACAGCGTTTTAATACATTGGAAGAAGCGATTAAATACGCAAAAAATGAAAAATATAAGTATCTAAACTTGTAAATTAGGAGGTGGTCAGATGGCTACAAGAAAGGCAGTCGGAAGACCGCCAAAGTATGAAAGTAAAGAAGAAATCGAAGAGAAAATTGAAGCATATTTCAAGAAATGCGAAGGGGAAGTGCTGAAATATGATAACGGAGAGCCTTTTTTCAACAAGTATGGAAATCCGGTAATTATCAATCAACATCCTCCGACAGTGACAGGACTTGCTTTGGCGCTGGGGTTTTCATCGAGGATGTCGCTGTTGAATTATCAGGGCAAGAAAGAATTTATGGACACGATTACGCGCGCGAAAGCGAGAGTAGAAGCATATGCAGAAGAGCGTTTGTTTGACCGGGATGGTTCGAACGGCGCTCAATTTAGTTTGCGGAATAATTTCCGTGGATGGAATGAAAAGCAGATCACAGAGCTGGATGAGGAAGAACAGAGAGCAAGGATTGAGCAGATCAGAGCTAATACGGAACGCATGAAGACAAATAATATCGATGACGGAGAGGATGGTGTGACAATTGTCAACGATGCGCCAGCAGGTGAAGATATCGGATATCGTGATACCGAAGTATCTTCCGGTGTTTAACGACAAGAAAATAAAACATATCATTCTGACATCTGGACGTGCCGGAACGAAATCCAGTTATGCAGCTATCCGAACTGATTACCAGATCGTATCAGATGCACATGGATCTGCGGTAGTTCTCCGGAAGCATCACAATAAATTGCGGAAGACCGTGTACAAGGAAATGCTCCGCGGGATTAACCGCTTGCAAATCCATAAGAATCGGTTTCTGATCACAAAATCACCGATGGAGATTACATACAGGAAATACGGAACGACAATTTACTTTTCCGGATCAGATGGCATTGATGATACAAAAGGTATTATCGATGAGGATAAGCCGATTAAATTGGTTGTACTGGATGAACTGACAGAGTTCTTTGATGATGGAGAAGGAGAAGATGAGCTGAGCAATATTGAAGCCACATTCGTCCGAGGCAACAGCAGCGGATTCCAGATGATTTACCTGTACAATCCTCCGAAGAATCCGAACGCAGCCATTAACCAGTGGTGCAAGAAGATGGAGCAGCGACCTGATTGTATTCATATTCACACCGATTACAGGGATGTGCCTGTGGAGTGGCTCGGAAGAGATCTGATCGCATCGGCGGAAGCGATGAAAGAAGCAGATCCGAAGATGTACCGTTGGGTGTGGCTCGGCGAAGCTGTTGGAGTGGATGAACTTATCTATTACATGTATGGGAACCGGCACAGACAGAAACCAGATCCAGACAGACGGTATGACAGGATCTATATCGGTGGTGACTATGGGCAGCAGAATGCGACAACGTTTCAGGCATTTGGACTGGATATGTACAGAAAGAAATTTCCGGGATTGGATGAGTATTATCATTCCGGAAGAGAATCAGGATATCAGAAAAGTCCGTCAGAATATGCCAACGATCTGGTAGAATTTCTGGAGAATTTGCATGAGCAGTACGATAACAGAGCCTTTTATATTTTTCTGGATCCATCAGCAAAAGGACTTGCCGAAGAGATTAAGAGAGCTACCCGGTCGCTGGAGTATTCAGTCTTTATGCGAGATGCGGAAAATGATGTAGCGCTTGGAATCAGCCGTGTACAGAAAACAATGACATTTGATATCCTGAGCATTTCTCCCAAACAGGAGAATGCAGACGGAGAATTTGGAACATATGAATACGACAAGAAATCAATAGAAAGAGGCAAGGAAGTGCCAGTGAAGATAGACGATCACTGCTGTGACGCCATCCGCTACGCAGTAATGGGGGCATGGGACAGGATCAAGCACTGGCTCCCGATAGAAGAACAGGAGGTGACGAAAAGTTGAATATATTTAGCTATTTCAAACGAAAAGGGATTGATACGGTAGACGCATCTTTTTATACACAGATTCGCAAATGGATCAGTTGGTACAATGCAAATGTCCGCAATTTTTCAACATACAAAGTATATACGGGACGCGGAACATCCCAGAAATGCGAACGCAAAAGCATGGGAATGGCAAAGAAGCTTTCGGAGGACATCGCAGACCTTCTCCTGAACGAGCGTGTGCAAATCACTCTGGATGACGAAGCAACCAATGAGTATGTGCAGGATGTTCTGAAACACAATCATTTTCTGGTGCTCGGAAATGATTATCAGGAACGAAAAGCCTATACTGGGACCGTAGCTTATGTGCCATATATGTACGATACCGTAGTAAATGAAGAGGGCGAGGTAGTATCCGGAAAGATTGGGATTAACTATGTGGATGCTCCTAACATCTATCCAGTCAGTTGGAATAATGGAGATGTGCGAGAGTGCATTTTCTTATTTCCGCATACGGTAAACCGAAAGAAATATGTGCAGGTGCAGTCACACCTGATCGGCAATGGTGAGTATGTGATTGAGAACACAGTGCTGGAGAGCATGAGTGGAAGCCAGGAAGGGAAAGAGCTGCGAGAGGAAGAGTGGCGGGTATTGAAACCTTTTCAGAATATGGCAAAGGAAATCCATACAGACAGCCTGGAACCGCAGTTTGTTATTGACAGGCTGAACATCACGAACAATGCGGATGCAGATAATCCGATGGGCGTTGCGATTTTTGCGAATGCACTGGATGTTCTTAAAAAACTGGACATTGAGTTTGATTCCTACTGCAATGAGTTCCTTCTTGGCAGGAAGCGTATTTTTGTTGCGCCGGAAATGTTGACAGATGATGAGGGGCACATGGTCTTTGATCCGGAAGAAGCTATATTCTACAGTCTTCCGGAAGATTACGACAAGAGTAAAGAAGGTTTGATCAAGGAAGTTGACATGCAACTGCGAGCAGAAGCGCATAGCAAGGCGATTAACGATGATCTGAACTATCTGTCGTTGAAATGCGGATTCGGAACCAGAAGATATCAGTTTGAAGCGGCAGGAGTAAAGACTGCCACAGAGATTATTTCCGAAAACTCGGATATGTACCGGATGATTAAGAAGCATGAGATTATCCTGGAAGATGTGCTGAATCGTTTGATCCGGATTATTATCCGTATGGGAATTGTTCTTGGACAGGCGCTCAATCCAGATGCGGATATCACGATTGATTTTGATGATTCTATCATCGAAGACAAGGAGACTGAGCGCAAACAGGATCTGCAGGATGTATCAATCGGAGTAATGTCACTGGAAGAATACCGTGCGAAATGGTACGGTGAGACCGTGGAGCAGGCGAGAGAGAACCTTCCTGAGCAGAATCAGGTGATGGAATAATATGCGGGACGATTACCAGAAGAAGATAGCAGATAAGATAGCAGCCAGATACAGAAATCTGGAACTTCGCATTATGGAAGATATTGTTCGGAGAATCAAGAAAACAGGTGAAATCACCAGTACAGCAGACTGGCAGATCAACCGCCTTAAGATCCTTGGCTATTCTTCCGAAGATATCGAAAATGCAATCAAGGACACGCTGAATGCATCCTATCCGGAAATGTTTGAGCTGTATGATAAGATCGTCGAGCTGGAATACGTCCGAGATAAGGATGTGTATGAGCAGGTAAACGCACAGTACATACCATACGAAGAAAATGAGCAGATGCAGCAAAATGTAGAAGCGATTATAAGACAGAGTAAAGGCGAGCTGGAAAATATAACTGGCTCGCTTGGTTTTTACCTAGACTACAATGGTAGGAAAGTGCTGACACCTTTAGCGGAAGTTTATACAAGATATCTGGATACGGCCTGTTATGAAATCGTATCCGGAGCTTTCGACTACGGAAGTGTATTACGCCGGACTGTAACACAGCTTACAAACAGTGGACTTCGGAAGATCGATTATGCTTCCGGAAGAGCTGACCGGGTAGATGTTGCAGCAAGAAGAGCAGTTCTAACAGGTGTTGCACAGATTTGCGGAAAGATGAGCAACTACAATGCCGAAAAGCTTGGTGCAGAGTTCTTCGAGGTAGACTGGCATTCCGGAGCAAGACCAACACATGCAGTGTGGCAGGGAAGAGTTTACAGCAGGGAACAGTTATATAGCGTTTGTGGACTCGGCACAGTGACTGGACTTCTTGGTGTGAATTGCTATCATATGTATTTCCCGTACTTTCCGGGAATTTCAACCAGAAATCATACAGATGAGTGGTTGGATGAGCAGAACCGGAAGGAGAGCATCCCGAAAGAGTTTGACGGAAAAGAGTACACGCTGTACGAAGCAAAGCAGAGACAGCGTCAGATGGAAGTCGCTATGAGGGCACAGCGCGAGAAAGTGCAGTTATTAGAAAAAGGTGGCGCTGATCCAGACGAAGTTATGCTGATGAAAGCTAAATATCAGGGACAGCTCAACGAGTATGCAAGATTCAGCCGAAAAATGGGACTAAATGAAGAAAGAGAAAGAATTTATATCGACGGGCGTGGTTGGATTGCAACAAATAACAAGCGTCAGAATTCCATGTTTCCGCCACAGATGATTCAGAACGTTTCGAAAGATATCGCGCAGTATAAACAGTATAAAGAAGTTTTAGGGGATTCCATTGGTTCGCTTGCAAAATTTGGGCGGATGAAATACAATGATAATGAGAAGTGGAAATTCTTTCAACTGGACTATGAGCGCCAGAAAGATTTAAAGGATCATCCAGAACTAAAACTGCCAAATATCGAAAATATCGTTATTTCAGACGCGAAGTTTACAAAATATCTTTTTGGTGGCGAAAACGAGAAAGGACTTGCCAAGGGGAAAGCCTTTTCGGATAGACTGGGATATGATCTTGGCAACTGGAAAGAATTGCAGAAAGAGATATCTGAACGGGCGGGAAAATATCCGGCATATTATCGGGACAACAATGGATACGGCAATCGTTATGAACAGAAAATTATCATATACGGAAAGAAAGGGACACCTGCAAACGTTATTGTTGGCTGGATGGTTCGGCAGGATAATACAACATCCATGAGCAGTACATACATAAAGGAGATCAAAAAGTGAGAAAAATAAAAGAATTTGACAGGGTATTACTGAAAGATGGAAGAGAAGCAGATGTTATGGAAGCTTTTGAAAACAAAGCCTTTATTGTGGATGTTGGAAGTTCTCCAGAAGATTGGGAAACAATCAGCGTGACAATTGAAGACATTGAAAAAGTGCTTACGAAATAAAGTTGCCACCAGCCGAGAGGCCGGTGGTATTTTTGTACAAAAAATGGAAGTGATAACATGATAGAAATCAAAATAACTGACCAAAGCATACACATGAACGGTCATGCCGGAAGAAAAGGTCCGGATGGTATCGACAGAGCCTGCGCTGCAGTATCAGCGCTGACCTGTAATTTGGCGAATTCTCTCGAAGATCTTGCCGGAGAGAAGATAAGTGCCGATCTGGAGTGCGGAATGGCAGTGATCGAATGGGAGGAACTTTCATGCAAAGGAAAACTTCTGGTGGATTCCTGGTATCTTGGAATGACAGAAATTAACCGGGAATACAATTGCATACAGTTTCAGTAAACAGACACCTGCAAAGGTGTTTTTATTGTGTCCAAAACATGAAGACAGGAAAAGCTCTGGAAAAACACTCATATATGGAGGTAGAACATGAAAAAAAGAATGTATTTACAGCTCTTTGAGGACGGCGGCGGAGCTGGCTCTGGTGGACAGGGTGGAAATGCCGGAGATAGTAACGGCGGCCAGAATAATGCCGGTGGAACAGGAAGTCAGGGAACATTCAGCTATGCGCAGGCAGAAGAGATTGCGAATGCAAGGGTAGAACGTGCAGAGCGTGCGCCACTGAAATCGTATTTTCAGCAGCAGGGCATGTCAGAAGAGCAGGTGACACAGGCAATCGCTGCTTACAAAGAACAGCAGAAAAAGAATCAGCCAAATGTCACACAGTTGCAGCAGGATCTTACCAATGCACAGAATGAAGTACGACAGATGAAAAATGAGAAATTTTTATCTGGCAAAGGTGTAAAAGCAGAGGATCTCGATTATGTGTCCTTTAAGATTTCCAAAATGGTAGACGATAAAACAACATTCGAAAAAGCAGCAGAGAAGTATTTGAAAGAAAATCCGAGATTTGTGAACGGATCAAATTATCGGATTTCGACATCGGCCGGAAATAAAAACGAAGGCTCTGGTGGAAGCGCCAATGCTTCCATTAACGATGCAATTCGTGCTGCTATGAGAAGATAACGGAGGTATAACATGAAAAGAAAGAAAATGAATTTAAGGCTTTTCGATACGGATGCGAACATCATCGATCGTACCGGTGCAGAGTCTTTAATTCCGACACAGGAAGCAAATGAGATTATTCAGGGAACAGTAACGCAGTCTGCGGTTCTCTCCAGAGGACGCAGGCTTGCAAACATGACAAGCAGACAGTATAAGATGCCAGTTCTAGATATGTTGCCACTTGCTTATTTTGTCAATGGTGATGCCGGCCAGAAAAAGACAACAAAGCAGGCATGGGATAAGAAATTTATTACAGCAGAAGAAATTGCGGTTATCGTTCCGATCCCAGAAGCGGTACTGGATGATTCTGAATATGACATCTGGGCAGAGGTAAAACCGAGAATTGTAGAAGCATTTGGCAAAGTTATCGATGCAGCGATTCTGTTTGGAGAGCAGAAGCCATCGAGCTGGAGAGAAGGAATTGTAAAAACTGCAACAACAGCAGGATCTGTAGTAACACTCGGGGCAAATGATAATCTGTATGACAAGATTATGACAGAGGATGGTGTGATTGCCAAAGTTGAGGATTGTGGATATTTTGTGAATGGACATATGGCAGATATCTCCATGCGTGCAAAGCTTAGAGGTTTAAAAGACTCTAATGGCAATCCGATCTTCAAAAGTGATCTGCAGGGAACAACGCAGTATGCATTAGATGGATCGCCAATGACCTTCCCAAACAATGGAGCATTCGATAAGTCAAAAGCATTGATGATTTCCGGAGATTTCAGCCAGTTAGCTTATGCAATCCGTCAGGACATTACATTTAAGCTCTTTACAGAGGGCGTGGTACAGAATACGGACGGAACAATTGCATATAACCTGATGCAGAACGATATGGTGGCTCTTCGTGCAGTGATGAGACTTGGCTGGGAGATCCCGAACCCGATCAACGCTCTTAAATCTGACAAAGCAAAGAGATGCCCATTCGCAGTACTTAAAGCTGGCGAGTAGGAGGTGTTATTATGCAGACAGCAGAAGCGTTAAAAAATCTGTATAAGAAGATCACGAAGGAAGACAGTGCACCAGACACAGATCAGATTGCGGAGCTGATCCAGGCAATTGCTGATAAGTGGCCAGAAGATACGCAGGTGCCACAGCAGTAAGAGGAGGGACAGCAGATGTATGTGGACTATTCTTATTACTCGGAAGAGTATGGAGGCAGTCTGGAAGCAAAGAAATTCCCAAGAGCGGAGAGGTGGTCAGAAGCCTGCATCCGCTCTCTTACTTATGTGCGCGGAGATATCTTTTCTGTGGAGAATAATATGGTTAAAGATGCTGTATGTGCGGCAGTGGACGTATATGCAGCATTTCATAAATCACAGGAAAACGGCTCCGGAAAGATACGATCAGAGAACAACGATGGTTACATTGTATCTTATGTGGTTGAGCAGACAGACGGCCAGACCGATGAGGAGTTGCTGCGGAAGAAAGTTTATCGCGCAGTGTACAATTATTTACTTCCGACTGGATGGCTGTCCAGGGGAGTGAGGTGTGCACATGAATGTAAATGCCAATCTGACCATCTTTAACTTCCGCGGTGTGAGCAAGGCTACAGCACGCCCGACTTATTTCCGGACGGTAATCCGCGGCGTTAATTTTTATACCGACCAGAAGACCAGAGTAACGGACTCTGGAGGTCTGGTAAGTGCTGATATGTATAAAGTCCGGATCCCGGAAGATGCAGACACGGAAGGAAAGCAGTATATCGATGCAGTCACGTATAAGAAGCTATCTGATGAAGAAGCTAAGAATTACTGGACTGTCGATAACGGAGATCTGTTCGGGCGTGGAATTATGGAAGAATTTGACAAGGAAGCGAGCTTTTTGAAACAGCAGTACACCGGCAAGGTGATGTCTTTTTCTGATAATCGGAGAGGCTGCACGCCACATTGGAGAATCGGAGGCGCATAGATAGATGGGAAATAAAGTCAGACTGAAATTAGATCCGACACAGAAGATTCTTCTGAAAAGAGGACTGAATAAGAACGGAGCAGCGCAGAGATTCTTCTCGAATGAGCTGCGGAGAAAGATGGACCCGTATGTGCCGATGCGAAGTGGTGTATTGAAGAATACAGCAGTAGTGCATGATAGCAGTGTGGAATATGTCACGCCATATGCCAGACGCCAGTATTACGAGAATAAGGGCACAGGCATGCGTGGCAAACAGTGGGATAAACGGTGCTGGGCTGAGAATGGAGATCAGATCGTGGAATCTGTAGCGAAGTTCGCAGGAGGAGAAGTGAAGTAATGAGCAGTGTGATAGAAAGTGTAAGAGCGTTTATCAACACCTGTCCGTATCTGGACGAGTGGGATGCGCTCGTAGGAGTAACGTATCTGCCGGAAGACACCAAGACTTATGCAGTCGAGGCATCGATCACAGATAAACCGGTAGTTAAGAGATATCTGGACGGAAGTGCGGTGAAGCGGTTCAATTTTACATTTGTTTCCAGAGAGTATTTTGGAGCAGACAATGTAGAAAATATGGATGTCGCAGAGTTCTACGAACATTTTTCGGAATGGCTGGAAGAATGTGACAGAAAAGGACTTTTACCGGATCTTCTGGAAGGAAAGGAAGCAAGACACATAGAAGCACTAACAAATGGCTATGTGTTTGATCAGACAGAAACAAAGGCACAGTACCAGATACAGTGCCGGTTAACTTATTATCAAAAAGCAGGAGGTAGTAACTAATGGCAGAAACAAATGCAGTTAAGCAGAGATACCAGGAGGCTTCTTATCTTGAGGTTGGAGATGCGTACGAATTAATGGGAGCAGGCTTTACGGAACTGAATGAGGACCCGGGAGCACAGACCAAAAGCAAGAAGTATATTAATGACAAGTCAAGCACTTCGTCTATCACAAGCTACGAGGGCGAGCACGGCTTTACAGCTGACCAGATTGCTTCCGAGGTAGCGATCAAGGACATCATCAGCATTGGAAAAGAGAGAAAAACCGGTGTGGATGCAGAGCGTAACCTTGTACGTGTTGACCTTGATGAGAAAGTCGGAGATACTGGCACATCATTCGTAGCACGTAAATTCAGAGTTGCTGTTGAAGTTTCTTCATTCTCTGACAACGATGGAGAATGGCAGGTTGAGGGATCCTTCCACGATAAGGGCGACCCAGTGATCGGAACCTTCGACACGGCTACAAAGAAATTCACGGAAAAAACAGTATCAGCGTAAACCGTATTAAATACGCTGATAAAGAGCGAGAAGGAGTAGAAGCAGATGTTTGAGTGGAATAAGGAAAAATTCGCATTTAATGTATTAGATGCAGAGATGAACGAGAAGGTATTGAAAGAAGAAAAAAAGCTGTGGAATGATATTTCAGACTTCGAGGAAAAGGCAGGCAATGCAGAGGGCAAGCTTGACGCTGATGGAATCAAAGCAGAGTGCGGCATCATAGACAGCTTTTTTGCTGCATTGTTTGGGAAAGAAGCACCGAACAAGATGTTCGAATCAAAGTATGATCTTGCTGAAAGAACGAAGGCATTGAAAAAGCTTTATACAGTACAGCGTGGCCAGTTTGAGGCACACGAGAGAAGAGTCGGCGAACTGAACGCTCTTGTGATGGGAGTCGGCGAACTGAATGAGTAGGAGGCAGCTGCCGGTGTCGGTCGATATCGGCGGTGAAACCTACATGATAAATACGGACTTTCGAACGATCATGGACATTGAAGAGGTTCTTTTTTCTCCTGATCTGACAGAAAAGCAACGGGCTTTCGCAGAAGAGATGGAACAATATAGTGATGTCAGCCATGAGGATGCCTGCCAGAACGCAAGGTATTACGATGCTATGGAAATGTTCTACAAAGGCAACATACCGGAAGATCTGACGGAGGCAATGGAACAGATGCTTTGGTTCTATTCCTGTGGGAAAGAAGAAAAAGGCAAAGCTCCAAAAAAGCCCGTATTATCATTTAAGTATGACTTTGATTACATCAACGCAGGATTCTTACAAGATTACAAGATAGATTTGTTCGAGGTTGATCAACTGCATTGGTGGAAATTTATGTCCCTTTTTTCTGCGCTCCACGATGATTGTAAAATATGTGAGATCATCGGATGGCGAGCGGCAGAGCCGAAAGATTACAAGGATAAAGAACAAAAGAAACGCATCCGAGAGATGCAAAAAGTATACGCTCTACCAAACGAAAGAGCGGCAGAAGAAGAGAAGAAACGAGAAGCGCTTATCGCCGCTTTAATGGGCGATGGTGATATAAGCGGTTTAGTATAAGGGTAAGAGCGTAAGAGCGACGAGGCGTTGGATTCAGAGGGTCGGCGAGGCACTGAATGCGTCAAGATAGCTAGCTGAAAAGATTAACTACTATTTTGACGTGAGGTGAAAAGAATGAGCGATGGAAGAATCGTAATCGATACCGATATAGACAGCTCGGGGTTGGAGTCAGGTCTTGGCAAGCTAAAGGGTATCGTCACAAAAGGGGCGGCAACTCTCGGCATCGCAAAGATGGCTAAGGATGTAGTAGGAGTCGGCAAGTCATTCGAGGCAGGAATGAGCGAGGTGCAGGCTATCTCCGGGGCATCCGGCAAGGATTTGAAAGCACTGAGTGACAAAGCCAAAGAGATGGGCGCAACAACGAAGTTTAGCGCTACGCAGTCAGCTGAGGCTATGAAGTATATGGCTATGGCAGGATGGAAGACGAAGGACATGGTAAGCGGTCTTGGCGGAGTGATGAACTTAGCAGCTGCATCAGGGGAGAATCTCGGTACAGTGTCCGACATTGTGACGGATGCATTGACAGCTTTCGGTCTAAAGGCACAGGATTCCGGGCATTTTGCGGACGTACTGGCAAAAGCATCGTCTAACTCCAATACGAACGTCTCTATGATGGGCGAGACGTTCAAGTACGTGGCTCCACTTGCCGGAGCCATGAAGTACAGAGTGGAAGATACAGCCACAGCAATCGGATTACTTGCCAATGCCGGAATTAAGGGAAGCCAGGCGGGTACGTCACTTCGTTCCATGATGACAAGAATGGTTAAGCCGTCCAAAGAGACAGCAAAAGCCATGAAAGAGTTAGGCTTGGAAGTAGTCAATTCAGATGGATCCATGAAGCCACTCCGTCAGACTATGACAGAGCTCCGACAAAAATTCAGCGGTCTATCAGAAAGTCAGAAGTCCTCAAAGGCTGCATCGATCGCAGGACAGGAAGCTATGTCGGGCTTGCTTGCTATCGTCAACGCATCAGATGAGGACTTTAACAAGCTGACGAAGGCAATCGACAATTCCACAGGTGCCGCAAAGAAGCAGGCTGATACGATGAATCAGAACTTGCAAGGAGCATTGTATGAGCTTGGTTCAGCTGCAGAAGCTGTAGGCATTGAGCTGTACAGCCATATTAAGAAGCCACTGACTAAGGTGGTCATGGCAGGAGCGACACAGGTCCGAGGGCTTGCGTCGGTCGTAAAAAAGAATAAGATTAAGGACTTGGTAGACCCGAGCACGGTCGAGACAGTCAAGGCACTTGGGAATGTGGCAAAGACTGTAGGTGGTGCCGGTCTGAAAGTACTTGGAGCAACAGCCAAGGTTGCAGGCGGCGGAGTGAAAATCTTAGCTGACAACTTAGATAAAGCCATCCCGTTGGCTGCTGGATTAGCCGCGGCAGTCGGTGGGTATAAAGCATATCAACAGGCTACGGTTGCGGTGCAGGCATTATCCGGGGCTTACAAGACATTGACAGCTATGGAAAAAGCAAATGTGATCACATTAGTTGCATCGCAGGGCGGGCTGACAGGTTTACAGACCGTGGTTGGAATATTTACCGGCAAGGTATCGCTTGCAACTGCTGCCACTGGTGCATTTAATACGGTATGCGCGGCGCTTGGTGGACCGGTAGGGCTTGCCGTGCTTGGAGTTACTGCTTTAGGTGGCGCAATGCTTGCACATTCCATCCTAACCGTCAACGCAAGCAAAAAAGAAGATGCTATGGTGGAGAAGATAAAAGCATCCACCAAAGCAAGAAAAGAATACACGAAGTCGTTGCAGGATAGCAAAAAGCAGAGGGCGGAAGATATTCAAGATGCGAACTGGCAGGGGGCGCAGGCTGACGGCTTAGCTTCCAAGCTTCGTGCATTGATGGCAGTTGAAAAGAAAAGTGCAGGACAGAAAGCACAGATCAAGACCATTGTCCAACAGCTAAATGAGATCTACCCAGATCTCAATCTTAAGTATGATCAGGAAAAGGATAAGCTGAATAAATCAACCGCTGCCATTGAGAAAAATATCGAAGCGCAGAAGCAACTCGCACTTGCAAAGGCATACGGGGCGCAGATGGCTGACGTGGCCAAAGAGCAGGTGCAGACAGAGAGCAAGTTGGCAAAAGCCACGGATGAGAGGGCGGAAGCCAAGAAAAGGCTTTCAGAAGCTGACAAGCTGGTAGCCGATGCGGAGAAGCACGGGAAGATCGACCCGACCACTGGGCAGAATACAGATCTTCTTAAAGCGCTTTCCGAACAGAATAAAGCAAGCCAGGCGTTCACGGCTGCAGATGAGAATGTAAGGAAGTACAAGCAGAGCTTAAGCGAGCTCGGACAGGAATTTGACCTACTCGGTCAGAAGCAGGTCAGCGAAACGAACTACGCTACATTCCTGCAGAACATCGACAAGATCTGTGCAGAAGCGAAGATTAAAGCGAAGGATGTTCCAGAAAGCGTAAAAGCCGGAATCAAGGAAGGCGCGTACACAAATCCGGCATCCGGCGATGAGTTGAAGAGCCTGATCAAGCTGGACGGTCTGATGCAGGAAGCAAAGTCGCAGGGTGTGAAAGTTCCGGCGGCAGTCAGCCAAGGAATTCAGGCAGGCAAGTATGCACTGCCGAAGAGCGTGGCGCAGATGAAAGCGCTTGTGAAGTTCAATGACCTGTCGAATAAATCTTTTAAATCCGGCGTAAAGATTCCACAGAGCTTGCAGAGAGGTATTGCTTCTGGAAAAACAAAGCCATCTGCTGCCGTTAAGCAGATGAACGCTCTTATCAAGTTTGACGAGCTTGTGAATAAGTCCGGGAAAGCCGGGAATAAGTCTGTGCAGGCGATTGTGAAGGCAGTTAATTCCGGAAAAATGAAGCCAGCGCAGGCAATCAAGCAGATGAACGCAATGCTCGAAAAAGAAGCTGGAAATGGTGGGAAAAAGAGCGGAAGCAAGAGCGGCAACGAAATGGCGAAGTCCATTCAGAGTAAGAGCGGAAAGGTCAAAAGTGCTTCGACTAAGGTAGTGAAAGAGGCAGCATCTTCTGCAAAAGGTTCGGCAAGTTCATCTTTTCGTCCCGTCGGTACAAATATTGCGTCCGGAATCGCATCCGGAATCATCTCTAATTCTTCAGTAGTCAGCGAGGCGGCAAGAAGAGCGGTTAAAAAAGGAAAGGATGCAGCAAAAGACGAAGCGGATATCGGCAGTCCGTCAAAGGTATTTGCTGACGAGGTTGGCCATTGGCTTCCTGCAGGTATCGCTGTCGGGATTGACAAGAATACTAAATCAGCGACGGATGCGTCGAGACGAATGTCTGCAGCATGCCTTACAGCTTCACAGAAAGAGTTGGATATTTGTTCTCCATCCAAGAAGTTCCGTGATGCAGTTGGAAAGAACATTCCGAGGGGCGTCGCTTCCGGAGTAAAGACAGCTAAAATAGAGCTGATTGGCGAGATGCAGACCGCCATGAAAGAAACACTCAAGACGGCAGAGGCAATGGCGAAGAGCGGTAAATATTCCGAGGTCGGTTCTAATCTGATGTCGAATCTGTCTGATTCACTCAGCACAGCAAAGACTCGTGCATCCGACAAAGTACAGTCTGCGATTGATGCGCAGGTAAATGCAGTACAGTCGGCGAATGATAAGAAGGAAGAAGCACTCCAGAAGAAGATTGATAAGACAAAGAATAAGGGTACGAAAAAGAGACTCAAGAAGCAGTTAGCTGCTATGAAGAAAGCGCACACTAAGGAAGAGAATAAACTTTCCAAAGCCGGCGAAAAGGTTGCGAATGCATTTAACAGTGCTTTCGAGAAAGAGTCGAACCGGCTTACAGATATTGCGCAGAAGAAGCTACAGGAGCTGTCGGAGACCTACCAGAAGAAATACGATGAGATCATCAGCCTGCGTGATAGTCTTACGGATAAGCAGCAGTCTTACGGAAATGTGTACGACCTTGCACAGAATATTGCGGATATCGAAAGATATCAGGCTGATCTGAAAGCACTGGAGAATAATATTCCGGATTCCATGATGGAGCGTATTCTGGGAATGAATGTGGACGAAGCGACTGCTTACATGGACTGGTTCCGTGGTATGACGAAAGAACAGCAGGGCGCATACGTGAAGAACTGGAAGAAACAGCAGTCCATGTCCGAAATCTTTTCCAAGTCATTCTTTGCGGATGATCTGGAGAAAATCCAGACGGAATATACCACGAAGATCAAAGCAGCAACCAAGGATTTTGAAAAGCAGATGAACAATGTCGGCAAGAATATTGCCAAAGGATTATCTGCGGGTATTACATCCGAAACCAGATCGGCGGAAAAGGCTATGAAAAAGCTGTGCTACAGCATGATCAAGACGGCAAAAAAATCGCTCGGTATTCACAGCCCATCCAGAGAGTTCAGCAAGATCGGAGTCCGCGATATTGAAGGTCTGGAAGTTGGACATGAGAAGAAAGCAAAATCTCTATACCGGCAGATGGACAGCCTGTCAGGTACGATGGCGCAGCGGTTTGCCAATGCAAAATTAAATGTACCGGACATTACAGCCAGACTGCAGTCTGCGGTTGACAGGCAGGTGCAGCAAATCACGGCACGGATGCAGCCGGTAGTACAGCAGCAAATCGCACAGAGCCAGCAAACTCCGGCAAATAATTTTCCGAAAAATATTACGATATCCATTCCGATGAACGGAAGAGAAGTTGCGAAAGAGACATTTCCTTTTATGGATTTACTGCTTGGCGAGGCTGCAGCGAGAAAAATGAGAGGCGGTGTGTAAGATGGGGAAAGTGTTAGGTGCGCAGATTGGAGATAAGCACACGTTGAAAGATTGGAACCTTGGCTGGACGTCGATCAACCTTGGTTTCCCGGAAGCAAAGACATATGAACAGGAGATTCCCGGAGCAGACGGCTCTCTTGATCTGACAGATGCGATCTGCGCCGGTGATGTAAAATACAAAAACAGATCCTTGTCCCTGGAGTTTGAAGCTCCGGACAGGGATTTCTTTGAATGGGCGAGCCTTACGTCGGAGATTGCCAACTATCTTGTAGGCAAGAGGCTCAAGATTATCCTTGATACGGATCCAGACTACTACTACATCGGCAGGCTCAAGCTTGATACTGAAAAAACCGACAGGGAATTAAGTGTGATCACACTTTCAGGCGATGTTGACCCGTACAAGATGGAACTTCACTCCGGGGCAGAAGATTGGCTTTGGGATAGTTTCAGCTTCGAGACTGGCATCGTTAGGGAATACAAAGACATCAAGGTCAATGGCGAGTATGAGCTGAACATCATCGGCAGAAGGAAGCGAGTTATTCCGACGTTTATTTGCTCCGAACCGACAGAGGTCGAGTATCTTGGCAAGACTTACAGTCTTTCGACAGGTAAGAGCAAGGTGTTTGATATTTGGACGACCGAGGGCGACAATATTTTGAAGCTCAGAGGGAATGGCATAGTGACGATTGACTACAGAGGAGGAAGCTTATAGATGTACAGAGTATATTGCGACGGGAAAGTCTTGCATGACATCAGAGACCCTAGTTATACGTTGCGAAGCCTGAAGCTCACACTTGAGCTGAATAAGACAGGCTCGTTTTCGTTTGAGATTCTGCCAACGCATCCACACGCCAACGGCATCAAAAGGCTGTCGAGCATCATTACGGTAGAGCAGGATGACGAAGTGCTGTATATCGGCAGACCGACCACAGACGAACAGGATTTTCAGCTTACTGGGCAGGTCACTTGTGAGGGTGAACTTGCGTATCTGTTAGATACGGTGCAGGAAAAGCATACGTATGGCTCACAGAGTGCTGAGAATGGCGAGGCTGACACGAACAGGAAGATACTGGCTAAGATGGTCGAAATGCATAATATTCAAGTCGGTGCGGAAAAGCGGTTTACGTGTGGAATCATTGACGTAGACGAAGAGCCGGTTAAAATGCTGACTACAAACTTTGAAAGTACGTGGAACAGTATCGATACGAATTTCCTGCAGAAATATGATGGGTATCTGCGCATCAGGCATGACCGAGGCATCAACTACCTTGATTATGTCAAGAGATACGGGCGAGTGAATAATCAAGCCATCCGGCTGGGTGAGAATCTGTTGGATATTCAAAAATCCGTCAAGACAGAGGACGTCAGAACGGCAATCATCCCGATGGGTGCGAACAATATCACGGTAGCAAATGCTACTGGGCATGATGGAAGCATCTATGTTCGGGATAGTGAAGCTATCAAGGAATACGGTTGGATTGTGGAAAAAGTAGATTTTTCCGATATCAACAATCCAGACGATTTACTGGTAGAGGCAAAGAAGTATCTTGCTAAGCGAGTGAAGCCGACGGTAAGCATTGAACTGACGGCTGTAGACCTCAGCCTGTTAGATGCAGACATTCAAGCGTTCCGCTTGGGTGATTTAGTGCCACTCACTTCTGACATTCACGGAGTAAGTAGCACGATTGGGGATGTAAACACGTACTACCCGATTAGTAAGATAGTGTTAGATTTAGAAAATCCGACTAATTCAAAAATCACGCTCGGAGCAACGAGGCCAACATTGTCATCAAGCTTAATGTTTGGCTTTAACTCTGACAGGAAAGAGAGCGTTGATATCCAAGAATTAACAAAAGAGGATATCGATGAAATATGTGTTTAGGAGGTATCACACATGAAATTTAAAGGACTTGGAAAAGAAAGTGCCAAAATGCTTTGGAATAAGATTAAGGCAGAGCTGTTCAATAAATCCGTGACAGATGTTGAGGTATCGGGGAGAACGATGACCATCACAAAAGGAGATGGCTCGACATCAACGCAGACCACGCAGGATACGACTTACGGAGTAGTAAGCAAGTCGGCCAGTGGTCTTGCACCGAAATTACCGGACGAAACGACAACGACAAAATACTTGCGGCAGGATGGTACATGGGCAGTGCCGCCGGATAACAATACGACGTACAGCGATGCGACTCAGGAAAATCATGGTCTGATGTCAGCGGCTGACAAGAAAAAACTGGACGGTGTAGAAGAAGGCGCAAATAAGTATGTGCATCCGACTACATCTGGCAATAAGCATATTCCTTCCGGTGGTTCACCTGGACAGATTCTCAGAAGGTCTGAGGACGGAACAGCAGCATGGGGTGCAGATAATGATACTACATACGATGTATTTGAAGGTGCAACTGGTACACATAAGGGTAAAGAGGGACTTGTCCCTGCGCCTGGAAATTATAATGATGCGAGTGTCCTGACAAGCGGAGGAACATGGGCAATGTTAGGCGGGAACATGTTTTATGATTCAGATGAAGTTGGAAGCGTTCTTAATTTAAAAGTAGGAGATAAGTCAAGCGGAAGCATTACACTAGAAAGAGCCACAGATAACCAAGACGGGCTAATGCCGAGAATGATGTATAGTAAGCTAAGTACGCTGCCGTCAGCAACAGAAATGTCAAATATGTACGCCAAGAAGTCAGATATCACCGGAGTTTACAGACCGAAAGGCTCCGTAGCAGATGCGTCCAAACTCCCTACATCCGATCAACAGAGCGGAGATGTTTGGTCTATTGAGGCGGACAGCGCTTTCGGACCTGCAGGAACGAACGTAGTGTGGACTTCTGACGGCAAGTGGGACAACTTAGGCGGTATCGTTACGATGGAAGAGCTTACACAGGCAGATATTGATGAGATTTGCGTATAGGTGGTGAGATCATGAAATTAAAATGGCTCGGAAGGAAGAGCACAGAGATGTTATGGGCGAAAATGAAAGCATACGTTGATGATCATAGCTCTGGTGGACTGACACTTAACAAAGTATATCCGATAGGTAGTGTTTACATTTCAGCAAACGGTGCAAATCCGAATGCCATAATTGGTGGCACATGGGAAGAATTTGCAACTGGTAGAACATTGATAGGTTATGATCCAGCTGACGATGATTTAACGGAAACAGGAATGACAGGTGGCGAAAAAAAACACACACTTACAATTGAAGAAATGCCATCACACAAACATGACGTAACGGTAAACAGCAAAGAACTCACTGGTAGTGTATGGAATTTCGTTGGACAGAACGCAAATTACGGTCCGGGTAATTCTACATCCGGCGTATTCTCAAAAGGTGGGGATGAAACATGCTTTTATCCATCGTCTACAAGAAAAGCAACCGGTATCAATGATGGCTTTATGTTAGATGCAACACACGATCATACAGCCATATCCGGTAATACAGGTTCTGGAACAGCACACAATAACATGATGCCGTATATCACGGTGAGAATGTGGAAGAGGACAGCATAGAAAGGAGTTTAAAATGGGATTAACTGAAATTTTACACAACTTATTACACGCCACTTACGGACGAGATGTCCGTCAAAGCTTGCACGATGGCGTAAAAATGGCAGTTGAAACTGCCGACGAAACAGAAAAAGCGCAAGTTAAACTTAACGGAAAGTTTGAAGCGCAAATTAAGAATATGACTCTTGACAGTCCGTCAGATGCCGAGATTGTGGCGGCCAGGACGGACGCAAGTGGGAAGGTATATGATACGCTTGGTAAAAGGTTGGATGCAAGCGACGCAAATGTGAATGAAGTTCAAACCTTACTTATGTCAGGAGTTGCACGAGTTGCATCGTTTTCTGGCACGTTTAAGAAAAATGCAACTAAGCAGGGTACTATGAATATTCAGAAAAGCAAGGATGTAGAAATCGAAGGTCGGACGTATAAATTCGTGCCGATAGGAGTGGTTGGCTGCAGAGAAACTCAGGCGTTGCTGCAAGTGGCGCATACACAGTACAGAGTACTTTTGTATGCTACGAAGCGGAGATCGATCAAGCTTATGTGACTGTTAGACTGAACGAAGTGCCGAATATGGACGTAACGGTTGAACTCGACGTACTGTATGTGCTTTCGCTACAGGATATGGATCAGTTGTTAGTCTAATTTGAACCAACTTGGACTAACTTCGAATTAGCTTCGAGTTAGAGCGAGACAAATCAGAGGATTCACCACGAACCCCTCTATATTAAAAGAAAGGATGATTAGAATGATGGAAAGAATCATGTATCTTTTGGCAAGCAATTCGTTTTTTAAAATTCTCTTGCTTGCCGTGACGTTAGACACCATGCTCGGAGTGCTTCGAGCCATGAAAGAGCACAAATTTAACAGTTGCGTTGGCATTGACGGAGCAATCCGAAAGGCGGCAATGCTCTTGTCAGTATGCCTGTTTATGGCGGTCGACATTATCGTCAATATTAATATGCTAAGCTTCGTAGCTGATAAATACGTGCAGATGCTCGGAATACATAAATTAGGCATCTGCGAATTTTTCTGCCTGCTATACATTTTATACGAAGCAGTCAGTGTATTGAAGAATATGACATTATGCGGACTTCCGGTACCGCCAAAGCTTAAGAGATGGGTTCAGAAATTCCTAGAAGATATGACGGAGGAGCTACCAGAAGAAGCTATTGATCATACGGAAGAGATTAGAGAGTCGTAAGGCTCTCTTTTTTATATACAAATTAGGAGGTAGACACATGGCAAAATACAACATACACGCAGGACACTGCCCACAAGGCAAAGGTGCTTCCGGGGCAGTAGGGTATTTGAAGGAATCCGTAGAGGATAGAAAAGTGAAAGGCGAAGTGATTCGGCTCCTGCGGGCAGCAGGACACACGGCATACGACTGCACCTGCGATAAGAAGACGGACCAGAACGGTTGTCTTAGATATATCGTAGCAAAATGCAATGCGCACACAGTAGCGCGGGATGTCAGCATCCACTTAAATTCCGGTGGCGGTACCGGAGTGGAAGTTTTGGTTGTATCAAAAAATTCCAAAGCATATAAAGAAGCAACGCGGATTTCGGCGAAGATTGCCAGAGCATTAGGGATCCGCGACCGTGGTGTGAAGATCCGTCCGGAGCTTTATGTTCTCCGGCACACGAACGCGCCGGCATTTCTGGTGGAGTGCAGCTTCGTTGACAATAAAACCGATTATCACGCATGGAATTATAAGAAATGCGCCAGAGCGATCGCAGAAGGCCTGATCGGAAAGAAGATAGAAGAGAAGCCGGCAGCGAAGAAAGCTGCGGATAAATTTTTCAAAGTAAAGACCAAACAGGCACTTAATATTTACAAGAGTCCCGGCAAAGATTACACTGGAAAGAAAGCACCGGAATCGGTCTATACGATCACGGAAACGAAGACCGTGGAGAAGATGCCGTATGGCAGATTAAAGTCCGGCGAGGGCTGGATTAAGATATCCAGTAAATACGCAGAAACGCTGTAAAAACGCATTATAATAAGGAAGAAAAATAAGCGAGAACGTTTTTGGGCGTGTTCTTCCGTACCGATATCCGTAAGGATACCGGTGACCTCGTTGTAAGGCATTGTGTATCGCTGGGAGAGATACCGCATGGATGCACCCAGTTCACCATCAGGACCACCGAACTGGGATATGATCACCTGAGCTATCTTTGGATTTGTCTGGGTGATTTTTACCGGATGTTGCAGACGCTTTTCATAATTCCACATAGATTAACAGCCTCCTTCCTGCCATGGCCAGCTCTGTGTGCTCCACTGCCAGCGTTCACATGGAGTGGCAGTTGCAGTATCGATCGTGAGCGGCCCATAATTTCTGGAATATTCCTGAAGTGCGCGTGTGCGCTGCGTACGAAATTCCTCAAAATACTCTAATGCTTCTGCGTCATCAGGGTGTGTGTCGAGAAATAAAGTCACATCATTGATTGCAAAGCTGACGGCATTGATCCATTGTAAGAGTTCTTGACGGGATAATCTTTTATCATTATTCATCGAAGAACACCTCCTGTTCCAAGAAATGGTTTATCGAGTTCGGCAAAAATAGTACCTGCATGCAGCCCTTTCGGCGGATCGTATAGGCACTGGAATTTCTGGATGGGAACATATGCCATAGCAAGAACCTGCATGGAAATATTGGAAGTGTTATCGGAGCAGGCATGCTCATGACAGCCGGAGCCTGAAGGAACACCAAGGGAAACGTTCCGCATGGAGTTTCCGCAGCAATTAGAAGCTTGATAGCGATAATTAGGCATTTTTAGAAACCTTCCTTTTCAATTATTTGCATTATTATAATATGAAAGAAGTCAAAAAGAGGTGCAAAGACCGGAATTTTTAGTTGTTTTTAGAATCATATCTGAGTATAATGAATACGATTGGAGTGTAAATAAAATGACAAGGACAGTGAAAAGAGAAATTACAGAACAAAGGAAAAAAACAATCCCATATTTTGATTATAGTCTGGTTGCAATTCTTATATGCCTTGTATGTTTCGGGCTGGTAATGTTATACAGCACCAGTGCATACAGTTCCATGAAGATCACCGGACAGAAAAGCAGTATATTTTATTTGAAGAAACAGATAATTTTCTGTCTGGCTGGTTTTTTTGTGATGTGGTTTATCTGCCGCTTTATTGATTACCACTGGTACATTAAGCGTGCAAAACCGCTATATTGGGTATCCATAATACTGATGGCACTTGTACAAAGCCCAATCGGAAAAGGAGCCAAGGGAGCCAAGAGATGGATCATGGTACCTGGAATCGGACAGTTTCAGCCATCGGAGGTTGCAAAGATTGCGGTGATACTATTTATCCCGGTAGTGATCTGCAAGCTTGGAAAGAAGATTAATACAAAAGAAGGATTTATCCATGTAATGGTCTGGGGACTGTTATCCGCAGCATGTGTATATTTTTTGACAGATAATTTAAGTACAGCGATTATCGTAATGGGCATCAGCATTATTATGATTTTTATTGTTCACCGGAAGACAAAGATCTTCTTTGCAGCTGCAGGTGGCGGTCTTGCAGCGATACTGGTGGGCGTGAAGATCTTGGGTATGGTACTTACGACAAGTAAGAGTTTCCGGATGCGACGGGTTCTTGTATGGCTGAATCCGGAAAATTATGCATCAGAAGGCGGATACCAGATTATGCAGGCGTTATATGCGATTGGTTCCGGAGGCTTTTTTGGAAAAGGTCTTGGAAACAGCGCACAGAAGACAATCATTCCGGAAGTGCAGAATGATATGATCCTTTCTATTATATGTGAAGAACTTGGCGTGTTTGGAGCAATTCTCGTTCTGACACTGTTTGGCTTATTATTATACCGTCTGCTGTTTATTGCACAGAATGCGCCGGATTTGTATGGTTCACTGATTGTGACGGGAATATTTGCTCACATGGCTTTACAGGTATTTTTAAATGTGGGAGTTGTGACAAATCTGATTCCGACAACAGGTATTACATTACCATTTATCAGTTATGGGGGAACAGCAATTCTGTTCCTTTCTATAGAAATGGGAATTGCGCTAAGTGTTTCAAAACAAATAAAAATAGAACAATAACGGAATAAAAGACTTTCTTTTCCGATGTGAATGTGCTATGATATTAAACGTAGTATTAAAAACTACATTTAATGGAAATAAAAAGTTTACCGGGAGGAAGACATGAGTTATAAAATAGTTGTAGATAGTTGTGGTGAATTAACGGAAGAGATGAAACAGTCAGAGCATTTCGTGACCGCATCACTGGAGATAGAAGTAGATGGTTATCATATCATTGACGATGCAACATTTGATCAGAAGGATTTTTTGAGAAGAGTTGCAGCGGCTCCGGAGTGTCCGAAGTCCTCCTGCCCATCACCGGAACGTTATATGGAGATGTATCACTGTGATGCTGAGCATGTATATGCAGTTACATTATCGGCTGAGCTGAGTGGTTCTTACAATAGTGCAGAGTTGGGGAAGAACCTTTATAAAGAAGAATATGGAGAGAAACAGATCCATGTATTTAATTCTAAGTCTGCTTCAGTTGGAGAGACTCTAATCGCACTGAAGATTGCAGAGTGTGAAGAAAAGCAGATGAGCTTTGAAGAGATTATTAAGACAGTGGATGCTTATATAGAAGAGCAGCACACGTATTTTGTACTGGAGACATTGGAGACATTGAAAAAGAACGGAAGACTGACTGGTATTAAAGCGATGATGGCAACTGCGCTTAATATCAAGCCGGTAATGGGTTCTACACCGATTGGAAGTATCTGTCAGCTGGGTCAGGGAAGAGGCATGAAGAAAGCAATCGAGAAGATGGTTGCGCAGGTGAAGAAAGATGCGATACGACCAGAAGAGAAGATTCTTGCGATTACACACTGCAATTGCCCGGAGCGTGCTGAAGACATGAAGAAAATGGTTCAGGAACAGATGAAGGTAAAAGACATCATCGTCCTGGATACGGCGGGGATCAGCAGTATGTATGCAGCAGACGGTGGAGTGATTCTGGTTGTCTAATCCGGAAAGGTGTGATAGAATAACGGTAGTTATTCGATAAGAAGGAGACAGATACCTGATGAGTCAGACCAAAGTTGACAATTATAAAGAAGAAAAAGCAAACCGGCGAAGATTACGCCGGAAGCACAGATTATATAATCTGATGCGCAAGTGTCTGGTAGTATTTGTAGGAGTGATCTTACTTGGCTGGATTACTTATTCGGCGTATCATACTTATGAAGCGAAGCAGTCAAGACCGGAAGTAGAGATTGATTACAGTGCTTTGCAGAATTTTCAGAGCAATCTGGATAAAGCAGAAGAATAAAATAAATAATAAGAATCAAAGAGAGTTGATGTTCAAAAGCGTAGGCTTGCGAGTGTCAACTCTCTTTATATGTATATAATGAGTCAAGTCACATTCTATGTTGATTTCACAAAAAACACACAAAAAAGGCTTGAAATCACTGAAAAAGTGTTTTACAATTAGTTCAAGTGGTAGAAAGTGGTGAGAAGTGGAGAAAAGTGGTGCGAAAGTGGTGGACCACTTTGAAAGAAGGTGAGTTCATTATGCTAAGGGGATTAAAAGGAGAATACAGTCATAACATAGACGCCAAAGGGCGACTGATCATTCCGGCTAAGTTCCGTGACGATTTAGGGGAGCATTTCGTCATAACAAAAGGAATGGAAAACTGCCTGTATGTATACCCGGAAGCAGAATGGATCGCTTTTGAAGAGAAACTGAACAACTTACCGACGACCACAGACAAAAAAGCCCGCGCATTTGCATATTTCTTCCAGGGAAGTGCAATTGATGGCGACCTTGACAAACAAGGCAGAACTCTTATTTCAGCCCCACTCAGAGACTTCGCCGGACTAGGAAAAGAAGTTGTATTTGTCGGCATGGGGAAGCGTGCCGAGATCTGGGATAAGGCAAAATGGGAAGCTAAGAATGCTGAGGTGGAAATGAATATTGAGGATATTGCATCCGATATGGAAGCAAGCGGGTTCAGTATCTAGAGGGAGAAGATATGGAATTCGTACACAAATCAGTATTATTAAAAGAAACAATTGATGGATTAAAGATTAAACCGGACGGCATCTATGTAGATGGAACGCTCGGTGGAGGCGGACATGCCAGTGAAGTGGCAAGACGTCTCAGTGACAAGGGGAGTATTATAGGAATAGACCAGGATGCCGCTGCAATTGAAGCAGCCGGGATTCGCTTAAAAGACTTCGGAGAGAAAGTCATAATAGTAAGAAGTAACTATTGTGATATGAAGTCACAGCTAGGTAAGTTAGGCATTGACAAGGTCGATGGGATCGTGCTCGATCTGGGCGTATCATCTTATCAGTTAGATACGGCAGAGCGGGGATTCTCTTATCGCGAAGATGCACCTCTCGATATGCGGATGGACAGACGTCAGAAGATGACAGCGAGAGACATCGTCAATGACTATGAAGAACGGGAACTTTATCGTGTGATCCGTGATTATGGCGAAGATAAGTTTGCCAAGAACATTGCAAAGCATATTGTGGCTGCGCGTCAGAAAGCACCGATTGAGACAACGGGACAACTGACAGAGATCATACGTGCATCAATCCCGATGAAGTTTCAGAAGAAGTCCGGACATCCGGCAAAAAGAACCTTCCAGGCAATTCGTATTGAATTGAACCAGGAGCTGGAAGTGCTAAAAAATTCATTGGACGCTATGATTGATTTGTTGAATCCAGGGGGCAGACTGTGCATCATTACATTCCACTCACTGGAAGACCGGATCGTGAAAAGTGCATTTCGTAAGAATGAAAATCCATGCACATGTCCAAGCGATTTTCCTGTATGTGTATGCGGGAAAATATCAAAAGGGAGTATTATCACTAGAAAACCAATCCTTCCGAGCAAGGAAGAGATGGAAGAAAACAGTCGTGCAAAGAGCGCAAAGCTTCGTATTTTTGAGCGGAGCTGACACATGAGTATGTAATAATTAAAAGTGGGAAAGGGGTGAGCGCGCATGGCATACAGACAGATGACAACAAGAAGAAGACAGAATGTACAAAGAGCGTCTTATGTTTACGGTAATGTTGTAAGACAACCGGCATACGAACCGGAAAGACGCGCGCAGGAACCCAAAAAGAAAAGGACAAGCAGACAGGTAAAGAAAAACCGCAGACAGGCTCTGCGAATGAACAGAGGATATGTTGTATTCATGGCGGTTGCAGCAATCGCCATGCTGCTTGTATGTATCAAGTATGTTAATTTGCAGTCAGCAAATATGAGCCACGCAAAAAAGATTTCAGCGATGGAAGAAGAACTGGCAACTCTGAAAGAAGAGAATACGACCAGATACAATGCAATCGTGGATTCTGTGAATCTGGACGAAGTGCGTAAAAAGGCTAAGAAAGACCTTGGCATGGTAGATGCTTCCGATTCTCAGGTCGTGGAATATAAAAAACCTTCTCTGGATTATGTAAAGCAATATGAAAGCATTCCAAAGGAAGGTGCACTTACAAAAGTACAGACGAAAAAAAGTAAATAACAGGTGAAGAAATAAATGGCAAGAAGAAAGAGAAATCCTTTTAAAAGGAAATTTAATAAGGCCATGCAAAAAAAGCTAGTCATGCTCTTTATGGGATTTGTACTGGCTTTTGTTTTTCTTGCAGGCCGGATTACTTATATTAATGCATCAAATGGTGACAAATATACAAAAGTGGTGCTGGACCAGCAACAGTATGACAGCCGTACAATCCCGTTTAAACGAGGAGATATCGTAGACCGTAATGGAACCAAGATGGCGACAAGTGAACGTATTTATAATGTTATTCTGGACATGAAGGCAATGCTCAGTAAGGACGATTATATAGAACCGACCATTGAAGCGTTGAAGAAATATTTTGATATTAAGGAAGAAGATATCCGAAAACTGATGAAGACCAACCCGTCCGGGCGTTATAACGTTCTGAAAAAAGGAATCGGCTATAAAGAAGCGAAAAAATTCAACATAATGAAGAACAGTGAGAAGTATTCGAATGTACAGGGAATCTGGCTTGAGGAAGATTATGAACGGAAATATCCGTATAACTCACTGGCAAGCGATACACTTGGGTTTACCGTAGATGGAAACATAGGAAGCAATGGAATTGAAGCATCTTATAACGAAGTCCTGAATGGTACAGATGGAAGAGAATATGGCTATCAGGATACAACCTCTACTTTTGAACAGACCGTAAAAGAGCCGGTCAATGGAAAGACAGTTGTCTCTACAATTGATTTGCAGGTACAGAGTATAGCGGAGAAGCATATTCTGGCGTTTAATAAAAAACATCAGAATGAAGCAAGAAAAGGAACCGGAAGTAAGGATACGGCAGTCATTGTAATGAATCCAAATAACGGAGAGATTCTTGCGGAAGCATCTTATCCGAATTACAATCTGAATAAGCCGAGAGATCTGTCAGCATATTATACAAAAAATGAACTTGCAAAGATGACGGATAAAGAGAAGATCGAGACACTTAACGCGCTGTGGAAGAATTTTTGTGTGACAGATACTTATGAACCAGGATCAACGATCAAACCATTTACGGTTGCAACGGGATTGGAACTGGGTGTATTGACAGGAAATGAAAGTTATAACTGTACCGGTGTACTCAGAGTAGGCGGACACGATATCCACTGCAGTCACCGTAATGGACATGGAATGCAGACACTTAAGCAGACACTTGAAAATTCCTGTAACGTTGCAATGATGCGGATCGGCGCGCAGATCGGAAAAGACGAATTCAGCCGTTATCAAAAGCTGTTTGGATTTGGCACATCGACGGGCATAGATCTTCCGGGTGAGGCAAGTACAGAAGGCCTTTTGTATTCACCGGAGAAAATGGATTCTGCCAGTCTTGCAACTAATGCTTTTGGACAGAATTTCAACGTAACAATGACTCAGCTTGCAGCTTCATTCAGTTCTCTGATCAATGGCGGCAGTTATTACAGACCGCATGTTGTAAGACAGATCAAAGATGAAAATGGAAATGTGACAGAGAGCAAGGACCCGGTGCTTGTACGGAAAACGATTTCTCAGGAGACCTGCGATGTAGTGAAAGATTACATGCGCGGGGTAGTTACAAACGGAACCGGAAAGACGGCAGCCGTTAAGGGATACGATGTGGGCGGAAAGACTGGTACAGCGGAGAAACTCCCAAGAAGGAATGGAAAATATCTTGTATCTTTTATCGGATATGCACCGCAGAAAAATCCGCAGGTTGTTGTCTATATTGTGATCAATGAACCAAACGTCAGTGACCAGGCGAATAGCGGACTGGCAACCCAGCTCTCAGCAGATATTATGAAAGAGATTCTTCCGTATCTGGGAGTGGAAAAAATCTCAGACAGCAAGAATTAACAGAATAACCTTACATAAGCAGTAATAGATTATTACAAAGCTTGTGTGAGGTTTTTTTGTTTGAAGAACAGAACATATAATAAGAAGAAAATATTTTTTGTATTCTCCTGCGCGCTCATCCTGCTTATTCTGTTGTTCGGAAGACTTGCGTGGCTGATGATCTTCCGCGCAGAAGAATATCAGAAGAAAGCACAGCAGTTACATGAAAGAGAGCGCGATATTAAAGCTGCAAGAGGAGAAATCGTTGACCGGAATGGAAAAATCCTTGCAACAAACCGGACAGTCTGCACAATTTCTGTAATACACAGTCAGCTGAAAGATTCGGAAAAGGTAATTAAAATATTGACAAAAGCACTTCACATGGAAGAAGCGCAGGTGAGAAAAAAAGTGAAAAAAATATCATCTATGGAGAGGATTGCGTCAAATGTAGAGAAAAAGACGGGAGATAAGATTCGAAATCTTGGGCTGGATGGTGTTAAGGTAGACGAAGATTTTAAACGATATTATCCTTATGGAGAACTTGCATCAAAAGTTCTTGGATTTACAGGAGGGGATAATCAGGGAATCATTGGCCTGGAAGTGCAGTATGAAGATTATTTAAAAGGAATAAATGGGCAGATTTTGACAATCACAGATGCGAGAGGAATAGAACTGGACGAAGAAGCAGAAGGACGAAAAGAACCGGTAAAAGGCGACACACTGAAAATCAGTCTGGATGCAAATCTTCAAAAATATGCAGAGCAGATGGCAGAAAAAGTCATGGAAGAAAAACAGGCGGAAAAAGTTGCAATACTGCTTATGAATCCGCAGAATGGAGAAATATTTGCAATGGTTAATGTACCGGAATTTGATCTGAATGATCCTTTTTCGCTTCCAGGTGAAGAAAAGAAAAATCTGACGCCGGAAGAAGAACAGGATGCACTTAACAGGATGTGGCGTAATGAATGTATCAGTGATACATATGAGCCGGGTTCTACATTTAAGATCATTACGGCATCGGCGTGCCTGGAAGAAGGAGTGGTAAAGCTTTCGGATCATTTTCATTGCCCGGGTTATAAAGTTGTGGAAGACCGGAAAATCCGCTGCCATAAAGTGGGAGGACACGGTGCGGAAAATTTTGTGGAAGGGATTCAGAATTCCTGTAATCCGGTATTTATTGACATCGGACTCAGACTTGGAGTAAATGATTTCTATAAATATTTCCAGAAGTTTGGACTGCTTTCACCAACCGGTGTGGATCTGCCGGGAGAAGCTGGAACAATCCTGCATAAGAAAAATCGTGTAGGACAGGTAGAACTTGCAACTATGAGTTTTGGACAGTCTTTTCAGGTTACACCGATGCAGATGGCAGCAACGGTCAGTTCTCTTATAAATGGAGGAAAGAGAATTACACCTCATTTTGGAGTAGAAGTTACAGATTCAGAGAAAAAGAAGACGGAAGTCTTTTCTTATGGAAGAAAGAAGAGAATTCTCTCAGCGAAGACTTCAGAGATCATGCAGGAACTGCTGGAAGGAGTAGTGGCAAAAGGCTCTGGGAAAAAGGCATATGTAAAAGGATATCATATTGGGGGCAAAACAGCGACTTCCCAGACTTTGCCAAGAAGTGCCGGAAAATACATTTCTTCCTTTATAGGATTAGCTCCGGCAGAAAATCCACAGATTCTGGGCATGTGTGTGATCTATAATCCGAAAGGGATCTATTACGGGGGAACGATTGCAGCTCCGGTGATCGGAAACATTTTTCGGGAGACATTCCCGTATCTTGGCATTGAAAAAGAGTAGGAAATGAAGTATACTAGGTTCGTCGAGGACTTAACAGTCTGACAAAAAGATAAAAGAGGTGGATTATGAATTATACAGTATTTATGCCGGTATTGATTGCCTTTGCATTCAGTGCGATTCTGGGACCGATCATTATTCCGGTACTGCGAAAATTGAAGATGAATCAGACAGAGAGGGAAGATGGTGTGAAGTCCCATCTGAAGAAGGCAGGAACCCCGTCCATGGGTGGAGTGATCATCCTTTTGAGTGTGGTACTTACTTCAATCTTTTATATCAAAGATTATCCGAAGATCATCCCAATCCTGTTTGTGACAGTTGGCTTTGGTCTGATCGGTTTTCTGGATGATTATCTGAAAGTTGTGATGAAGCGTTCCGATGGTCTATATCCAAAACAGAAGATGGCATTACAGATCGTAGTTACTGCAATCTTCGCATTTTATGTGGTAAAATTCACGGATGTATCTCTGAAAATGCTCATTCCGTTCTCCGGAGGAAAATATCTGGATATCGGATGGCTGGCAATTGTCCTGATGTTTTTCGCTGTGATCGGCACAGTAAACGGTGTCAATTTCACTGACGGTCTGGATGGACTGGCATCCAGCGTAACCGTTCTTGTTGCAACATTTTTTACGGTTGTTGCGATCGGAACGAAAAGTGGAATCGAACCTGTAACATGTGCAGTTGTTGGTGCGCTGCTTGGATTTTTATTATTTAATGTATATCCGGCAAGTGTATTTATGGGAGATACAGGATCTCTTGCCCTTGGCGGTTTTGTGGCTTCAACAGCTTATATGCTTCAGATGCCGATCTTCATCCTGATCGTAGGACTGATCTATCTGGTAGAAGTATTATCGGTTATGATCCAAGTCACATATTTTAAGAAAACCGGAGGAAAACGTATTTTTAAAATGGCGCCGATCCATCATCATTTTGAGCTGTGTGGATGGTCAGAAACGCGTGTGGTCGCAGTATTTTCAATTATTACGGCTCTGTTGTGTCTCGTAGCGCTTATGGCAATGTAGGAGGAGAAAATGGAAGTAACAGGAAAGAAAGTACTGGTATTCGGTTCCGGTATCAGCGGAATCGGAGCTGTAAAATTATTGGAAGATCATGGAGCAGAGGTTATTCTTTACGATGGAAATGACAAGTTGGATAAAGTTGCTATGAAAGAACAGCTTGGGGATGGAGTAAAAGCAGAGATTATCCTTGGTGAATTTCCGGAGAAACTGATTGATACATTAGATATTGCAGTGTTGAGCCCAGGAGTACCAACAGACCTTCCGGTTGTAAATGCAATGCGTGATAAGAAGGTTGCTGTGATCGGTGAAGTAGAGCTTGCGTATGCATTTGGAAAAGGTGATGTGCTAGCAATTACCGGTACGAACGGTAAGACGACAACAACAACGCTTCTCGGTGAGATCATGAAAGCATACAAAGAGCATACATATGTTGTAGGTAATATCGGTAATCCGTATACTGTGGCAGCAAGACAGATGGAAGAAGATGCAGTTGCAGTTGCAGAGATGAGCAGTTTCCAGCTTGAGAGCATCGTAACATTCCGTCCGAAGGTCAGCGCGATCCTTAACTTTACACCGGATCATCTGAATCGTCATCACACGATGGAAGCATATGTGAATGCAAAGAAGAATATTGCAAAGAACCAGACAGCAGAAGATTACTGTATTCTGAACTACGAGGACGAGAGAACGAGAGAGTTCGGAGAACACATAGATGCACAGGTGATCTATTTCAGCAGCAGACAGAAGCTGGAAAAAGGAATATATCTGGATAACGGGAATATGATTTATAAGAACCCGGAAGAAGTGCTTGTATGCAATGTAGATGAATTACAGCTTCTCGGTATGCACAATTATGAGAATTATATGGCGGCTGTTGCGATGGCAGCAGTATATGGTGTGCCGATGGATATTATCCGCAAAGTGATCCGTGCATTTAAAGGTGTAGAACATCGTATCGAATATGTAACAGAAAAGAACGGTGTTGTTTATTATAATGATTCCAAAGGAACCAATCCAGATGCTGCGATCAAAGGAATCCAGGCAATGAACCGCAGAACGGTGCTGCTTGGCGGAGGATATGACAAAGGCTCCGAGTTTACAGAGTGGATCAATGCATTTGATGGAAAGGTTAAGAAACTGATCCTGATTGGCGCAACAAAGGAAAAGATTGCTGCAGATGCAGAAAAATGTGGTTTCCATGATTATGTGTTTGCAGATACTTTTGAAGAGGCAGTCCTTCTTGCAGCAAAGACAGCCGAGAGTGGAGATGCAGTGCTTCTGTCACCGGCATGTGCAAGTTGGGGAATGTTCCCGAATTATGAAGTACGTGGAGATGAATTTAAAAGAATTGTAAATTCCTTATAAGGAGTGCAAAATAGTTTGACCACGTTCAAGGTAAGAGTGAAAAAATATGATCTGACACTGCTGGTTGTGCTGATGCTTTTAATTCTGGCGGGACTTGTGATCCTGTACAGTACAAGTGTCTATAATGGCGAAGTGAAGTTTCACGATGCCATGTACTATCTGAAAAAGCAATTATTTGCAACAGCACTGGGACTGGCGGTGATGTATCTGGTAGCAGGTATTGATTATCATATCTGGAAATATGCTGCTGTAGCTGGCTATGTGGGAGCGGTGGCTCTTTCCGTTTTAGTCCTTTTAGCAGGAGAAGAATACAATGGGTCCAAAAGATGGTTGTCTTTGGGCCCTTTTTCGTTTCAGCCTTCTGAATATGCCAAGGTCGCACTGATTTTATTTCTTGCATGGATGGTAAATAAAAATGCTAAGAAAATAGAGAAGATTACGATATTATTCAAGGTACTGTTCTGTATCCTGCCAATTGTAGGGCTGGTCGGAGCAAGTAATCTGAGTACAGCGATCATCATTCTTGGAATCGGAGTGATTCTTGTATTTGTGGCAAGTCCGAAATATGTACAGTTCATCTGGATGGGAGTGATCGGGACAGGATTTATGACGGTATTTCTCATGCTTGAGAGCTATCGCCTGGAGCGCCTTCTAATCTGGCGTAATCCAGAGCAGTTTGCCAAAGGATATCAGACAGTGCAGGGACTGTATGCAATCGGTTCCGGAGGACTGTTCGGCAGAGGGCTTGGCAGAGGAATCCAGAAACTTGGGTTTGTTCCGGAGGCGCAGAATGACATGATTTTTTCTATCATTTGTGAGGAATTTGGGCTGGCAGGCGCCGGCTTTTTGATTTTTTTATTTTTACTGTTATTGTGGCGCTTTTTTGTGATTGCGGTGCATGCGAAGGATCTGTTTGGCGCGCTGATCGTGTCGGGTGCGATGGCACATCTGATGATTCAGGTCATACTGAATATCGCTGTTGTCACCAATGCGATTCCAAATACAGGGATTACATTGCCGTTTGTCAGCTATGGGGGAACGTCGATCGTGTTTCTTCTTGCAGAAATGGGACTTGTGCTGAATGTGTCAACAATGGTAAGATAAAAAAAGCGAAAAGAGCTTTTAGGAGGCAGACAGATGGAAAGAGAAAGAAATGCAAGGCGCAGAAAGAACGCAAAGAAAAAGAAACAGGCGCAGAGAATCTATGCACTGGTTGTTCTGATAAGCGGACTTGCGATTATTATAATGACGGTCCTGCTTTTGTTTCATATACAGAGGATTGAAGTAAAAGGAAATGAATACTGTTCGGACAGGGAAGTGGCAGAGAGCATAAAAAGTGGCAGGCTTTCTACAAATTCCCTGTATCTGGTATTACAGTATGGGATGGGAAAAGGAAACGTGCTCCCGTGTTTTGAAAGTATGCAGGTATCTATGAAAAATCCATGGACCGTGCAGATCCGTGTAAAGGAAAAGACAATTGTTGCCGGTATGAAAGAGGGAGAACAGTATGTTTATTTTGATTCAGAAGGACTTGTTGTAGATAAAAGTGCCGTAAAAAAAATGGTGCCTCTTGTAGAAGGCATCACGTTGACTTCCAGTGGTGAGTACAAGGTATTGGAATGTGCAGATACAAAACTTTTTTCGGAAGTACTGGATGCGTGCCGGGAATTACAGAATTATAATCTGTCAGTGGACAAGATTACCTGCAGGAATGACAGGATCTATTTGCGGATTGCAAATGTAAAAGTAAATCTTGGAGAGAGCATTTCCGCAGAGAAGATTGCACAGATCCCGCCAATTATCGAAAAACTGGGCGGGCAGGAAGGAACTCTGCATTTGGAAAATTACGCTGACGGGCAGGAAACGATCACATTTGAAAAAGCAAAAAAATCAAAATAAAAATAAGAAAAATTCCGCAATTCTATTGATATTTTATACAAAAGCCTATATTATATAATATATATGGCAAGCTGTACTTTTGTATGTGTTGCTTTATGTATAACGCATCGTGCCGCAGTGCCGCAGGATCGGGGAAGATGGCACGGCGGGATACTCGAAGAGTATGGGATGTATAATATATATAATAAGGATAACAAAGGAGGAGAAACCCTTGCTAGAAATTAAGACAAATGAATCAGAAGCAGCGGCAAAGATAATTGTTGTTGGAGTAGGTGGCGGAGGAAATAACGCCGTGAACCGTATGATCGATGAACAGATTGCCGGTGTGGAATTTATAGCTATTAATACAGATAAACAGGCTTTACAGTTATGTAAGGCACCGACACTTATGCAGATTGGTGACAAGATTACAAAAGGACTTGGCGCCGGAGCAAGACCTGAAGTAGGTGAGAAAGCTGCCGAAGAGAGTGCAGAAGAGATTTCCGCAGCACTGAAAGGTGCAGACATGGTATTCGTTACTTGCGGTATGGGCGGCGGAACCGGAACAGGAGCAACTCCTGTTGTGGCAAGAATTGCAAAAGAGCAGGGTGCATTAACTGTCGGAGTTGTAACAAAGCCATTCCGTTTTGAGTCCAAGACACGTATGAGCAATGCCCTTGGCGGAATTGAAAAGTTAAAAGAGAGCGTAGATACTCTGATTGTTATCCCGAATGACAAGTTATTAGAGATCGTTGACAGACGCACAACTATGCCGGAAGCTCTGAAGAAAGCTGACGAAGTATTGCAGCAGGGTATTCAGGGTATTACCGACCTGATCAATGTTCCTTCACTGATCAACCTGGACTTCGCAGATGTTCAGACTGTTATGACAGACAAGGGTATCGCACATATCGGTATCGGTCAGGGTCGTGGTGATGACAAAGCACTGGAAGCTGTGAAACAGGCAGTTGCCAGTCCTCTTCTTGAGACAACGATTGCAGGTGCATCTCATGTTATCATTAATGTATCTGGTGATATTACGTTGATGGATGCTTCTGATGCGGCAGAATTTGTGCAGGATCTTGCAGGAGAAGAAGCCAATATTATCTTCGGTGCTATGTATGATGATTCCAGAGCTGATGAAGCAACGATTACAGTTATCGCTACCGGTCTTCACAATGTAGAAGGAAGCGCTTCTAAGTTAAAATCAAGACTGGAGAACAGAACTGCGCCGGCAGGAACCGTACATCACAGAGAATATGAAAGAGAGAGAGTTGCGCAGCCGATGAGAACACAGTCTCATATTCAGCAGCACGCTCAGTCATCCCAGAAACTGGATGCTGGCATGGCATCTGCAAAGAGCAGTGCATCCGCTTCCGGACAGCAGGTTAGAAGAGCGATGGGAGGAACAGCACCGACTCTTGAGACACCGAGAACACCTACGAGCAAGGTGAAGGAACAGTCCATCAAGATTCCGGATTTCTTTAAGAAATAAGTGTTTTTGTAAACAAAATAAAGACATAAGCAACAAAGAAGCCTACATTTTTATCGACAGATGAAGATGCAGGCTTCTTTGTTTGTTTTATTGCTGTCAGTTTCCGTCGAAAGAAACTGACAAAATCACGCCAGATTCTGACAAAATTCTAAAGGGCATATCTTTATAATAATAATTGCACATGGACCAAATCGATTTAGTTTCCAAAGGAAAAAGAAGGTGGAAAATGCAGTACGAACTGTACATAGATGTATTTTTCCTGATCAATGCCATTATGGATTGGATGCTCCTTAAGATAACAGGGAAAATCCTTTCGTGTAAAGTAGGAAAAATGCGTATCCTGTGGGGAGCATTTCTTGGAGCATTTTTGACATGTATTGTCTGGAGTATTCCTGGTATTCCAGGAATTTTGAAACTGCTTTTTTTCTACACTTTTGTAAATGTTGTTATGATTCAGGCAGGACTGGGAATCAGAAGAAGCAGAGAGCTTGTGAGAGCGTTCATCGTTCTCGGAATCAGCGCAGTGCTTATGGCAGGTATTCTGTCCCTGTTTCGGCAATATATCCGTTATGGCAGCCTTTTCTTTGGATGTGTGATTGCGGGGGACTACCTGGCAGGTGGAATTCTCTGGATGTTACAGCAGTTGTTCAGAAAGAAATTCGGAACATGCAGAATCCGTCTGGAGCATGCGGGGCAGAACTATGATGGAAAAGCACTGATTGATACGGGAAACCGTCTGCGTGATCCGGTCAGTGGAGAACCGGTAAATATACTGGATCCGGAAATAGCGGAATGTCTGCTGAAAGAAGAAATTCCACAGATGCGTGAGATCGCATATCACAGTATTGGGAAAGAAAATGGTGTTATGAAAGCTTTCCGGATAGAAAGAATGATATTTCCAGAGAAGGAAAATATGGTCATAAAGAACGGATTAGTTGCGGTCAGTGAGGAAAAGATCCTATGCGAAGATTGTCGGATGATTCTGAATCCTGATATATTTTAGGAGGAAATCATATGGTAATTAAAGTTGCAGTACCGAATCAGTTCAAATTAAAAATCATTCCGGGTATCCGTACATTTTTATTTCCGGATCATCGGGAAATCCATTATATAGGAGGATCGGAGATTCTTCCGGCACCACTTTCACCGGAGAAGGAAGAAGCGACGATCAGAAGTCTTAAGAATGGAGATGCGAATGAAGCAAGAAAGCTTCTGATCGAACATAATCTTCGTCTGGTTGTGTATATAGCAAAGAAATTTGATAATACGGGAGTTGGTGTGGAAGATCTGATTTCCATCGGAACGATCGGACTGATCAAAGCGATCAATACGTTCAATCCGGAGAAAAAAATCAAGCTTGCTACATATGCATCCAGATGCATTGAAAATGAGATTTTAATGTATCTGCGCAGAAATAATAAAACAAAGATGGAAGTATCGATTGATGAGCCGTTAAATGTGGATTGGGATGGAAATGAGCTGCTGCTTTCAGATATACTTGGCACGGATGAAGATACCATTTACCGGGATATGGAGCAGGAAGCAGAAAAGAAAGTGTTGTTTGGGGCAATCAACCGGCTGAGCGCAAGGGAGCAGACGATCATACGAATGCGATTCGGATTGAATGATGCGAAAGGTGAAGAAAAAACACAGAAAGAAGTGGCGGATATTCTTGGCATATCCCAGTCTTATATTTCGAGGCTGGAAAAGAAGATCATGCAGAGACTGAAAAAAGAAATGTTGAAGTATTCTTGATGATCATTAATGCATGTGAAAAATGCCGAAAAATGACTAATATTCAGAAAATATAGAAAAAGAAATGGAAAAGTGGTACAATAAAGAAAAAAGGGGCTGATGATATGAAACTTATATTTATCGGTGCAGACCATGAAGTTACAGGAAGCTGCCACTTGATTGAGGCATGCGGAAAACATATTCTCGTAGACTGTGGAATGGAACAGGGACCGGATCTGTATGAGAATCAGGAGATCCCGGTAAAGGCAGGAGACATCGATTATGTGCTTCTGACACATGCACATATTGATCATTCTGGAAAGATTCCGCTGTTGTGCAAGGAAGGTTTCAGAGGAGAGATCATATCTACATTTGCAACAGCAGACCTCTGCGATATCATGCTTCGTGACAGTGCACATATCCAGGAGTTTGAAGCACAGTGGAGAAACAGGAAGGCAATGCGAAGTGGCGAACCATTATATGAGCCGTTATATACGATGGAGCATGCAATGGCAGCAATCAAACTTCTGCATCCGTGTGATTATGAACAGCGGATCACACTCTGTGACGGTATTGATATCCGTTTTACAGATGTGGGGCATCTGCTTGGATCAGCAGCGATTGAAATCTGGATCACAGAAGAAGGCGAGACGAGAAAACTCGTATTTTCCGGTGACGTGGGGAATGTGAACCAGCCGATCATCAAAGACCCAAAAACAGTAAAAGAAGCAGATTATGTTGTGATCGAATCGACGTACGGTAATCGTACACACGGAGAAGATATTCCGGATTATGTAGGAGAATTTACAAGAATCCTGCGAGAAACATTTGCGAAAGGAGGAAATGTTGTAATTCCGTCTTTTGCTGTTGGGAGAACACAGGAAATCCTGTATTTTATCCGTGAGATCAAAGAGAAGAATCTGCTTCCGGAATATCCGGGATTTGAAGTATATGTAGACAGCCCTCTTGCGATAGAAGCAACGAACGTATTTCAAAAAAATGTACAGTCTTGCTTTGATGAAGATGCAATGAAACTGATACAGCAGGGAATCAACCCGCTTGTATTTCCGGGCTTACGCACAACGATTACAAGTGATGAGTCAAAACTGATCAATTTTGATGAAAAACCAAAAGTTATACTGTCAGCATCTGGTATGTGTGAAGCTGGCCGTATCAGACATCATCTGAAACACAATCTGTGGAGAAAAGAATGTACGATCTGCTTTGTAGGCTATCAGGCAGTGGGAACATTGGGAAGAAAGTTGATCGAGGGAGCACAGGTTGTAAAACTGTTCGGTGAAAATGTGGAAGTCAATGCGAAAATCGAAGTGCTGAAAGGTATCAGTGGCCATGCAGATATGAACGGACTGCTATACTGGATGAGTGGGTTTACTTCTGATATCCGGCATGTCTTTGTCGTACACGGAGAAGATCAGGTAACAGATGAATTTGCTGCTCTTATTGAGGAAAAATTTGGCTATCCGGCGTTTGCACCTTATTCCGGCGGAAGCGTAAATCTGCTGACCGGAGAGATTATAAGTGAAGGTATACGGATGCCGAAGAAAGCATCTGAGAAACCGGAGAAAATCCGGAAACATACCGCATTTGAACGTGTGGTTGCGGCTGCGAAGAGACTGCTGGAGGTCGTTTATAAGAATGAGGGACTCGCCAATAAAGAGCTTGCAAAATTAGAATCCCAGATCCAGAATCTTGCAGATAAATGGGACAGATAGAAAAGAATGTCAAGGGATAAAAGTTTTTTTATTTTATCTTAAGACCGCATAACGTGTGTAGATATGGAGATGATTTCTACTAGAAAAGAAAGTACATCTGGTAGAGGAGGATCTCGATATGACACAGGGAAAAGTAGAAATATGTGGAGTGAATACAGCAAAGCTTCCAATCCTGAGTGAAAAGGAGAAGGAAGCTTTGTTTGCGCGTATAAAAGAAGGAGATGAAGAGGCGAAAGATGCTTATATCAAAGGAAATCTAAGGCTGGTGCTGAGTGTGATCCGGCGCTTTTCTGCGAGCAGTGAAAACTCGGATGATTTATTTCAGATCGGCTGTATCGGTCTTATTAAAGCAATCAATAATTTTAATACAGAATTGGACGTAAAGTTTTCTACTTATGCAGTTCCGATGATCGTTGGAGAAATCCGTCGTTATATGCGGGATAACAATTCCATCCGTGTTAGCAGATCCCTGCGAGATACAGCGTACAAAGCGATTTACGCAAGGGAAAATTATATGAAACAGTATCAGAAAGAGCCGACCGTGCAGGAAATTGCAAAAGAAGTAGGCATATCGAAAGAAGATATTGTCTTTGCGATGGACGCAATCCAGACACCGGTAAGTCTGCAGGAGCCGGTGTATAACGATGGCGGAGATGCACTTTATGTGATGGATCAGATCAGTGACCATAAAAATAAAGAAGACAGATGGATTGAGAATCTGTCACTGGAAGCGGCAATGAACCGTTTAAATGAAAGAGAGAGGTATATCATTGATCTGCGCTTTTTTGAAGGAAAAACACAGATGGAAGTGTCGGATGAAATTGGAATTTCACAGGCACAGGTCAGCAGACTGGAAAAAAATGCGCTGCGTATTATGCGGCGCTATCTTGGGGACGGAAAATGATTCCGTTCCTTTTTGATTGCAGATTGAAAGGAATTTTTAGTTGCATTTTAGAACAGGTCATACTATTATATTAATTGCATGGAGGACATAAGAAAATGAAAGCTTGTATTTTTGATTTAGATGGAACACTTACAGATACTCTGGAATCGCTTGTATATTCCGTACGCGCCACATTGAGAGAGATGGGATTGCCGGAGATTACGAAAGAGCAGTGCAGAACTTTTGTTGGAAATGGTGCCAGACGTCTGATGGAAGAATCGCTGGCAGCTGTCGGTGATGAGAATGCAGAACGGCTGGAAGAAGGAATGCAGGTTTATGGAAGAATATTTGATGAGAACTGTACATATCATGTAACACCTTACGAAGGAATTGTTAAGATGCTTGAAGCATTGAAAGACAGAGGAATCAAACTCGCCGTATTATCCAACAAACCACATGCACAGGCGGTAAAGGTTGTGCGTAAGATCTTTGGTGACGGAGTGTTTGATTACGTGTCCGGGCAGCAGGAAGGAATCAGGAGAAAACCCGCGCCGGATGGTGTATGGCATATTCTGGAGGTACTGGGTGCAGAGGCATCGGAATGTCTGTATGTGGGAGATTCTGAAGTGGATATAGAAACGGGAAAGAATGCAGGTCTTAAGACGATTAGTGTAACTTGGGGCTTCCGTTCCGAACAGGAATTAAGAGAAGCAGATCCGGAGCATATGATCGCGAAGCCGGCAGATCTTCTTGCATATGTTTAAAAGTCTATGAGAGGAAGGAGGAAAAGAGCATGTATGAGTATGATGAGGAATGTCTGAAAACATTTCTGGAGAATCAGTCACAGCTTTTTGACGAGCCGGTGGCAGAGACGCTGGAAGGAGCAGAAGCTTTTCTGGAGGAATGCATGGCAACGATCGTAGAGAATATTGATGAAGTCCGTGAATTTCTTGAAGAAGAGGGACTTGACGTTGAAGGAATGTCTTCTGAAGAACTGGAAGACGCATCTGAAGTATTCGTACTTCCGGGGGGACGTTATTTGATCGTAGAAGGATAGGAAAAGCCGCAGCTATTTGGATGCTGCGGCTTTTTCTAACGCTTCTTGTATTGCATTTATAATGATCTGGGAAGTGTAAGGATTGTCTTTGGAGTAGGAGATATTTTCTAAAGACTGTTTTTCGTAGACCTGGTCGGCAATCTCTTCGAGAGTGGGCTGTATCAGTGGGTACATGGCAGTAACAGATTCGCTTAAGTTTGTGAATCGGATTGAACTAATTTTGGAACTGTCAACGGTTACTTCCACTTCCAGATCTGTATTATTTAAAGTGAGGGAAGAAGAATAAGTTCCCGGCGTATATGTCTGGCCGGAAGTCTTTTTTTCTTCCTTTTTTGGTCCGAACATAAAGAAAAGAAGTAAAATCAGTATAAGTGCAAGAACAGCAAATACGACTGTATATATAATTTCTCTCATATGCAGTACAATTATTTTAGTTTTGGAACTCATCAGCGACCTCCTGTATATTATAGATTCTATTTGCTTTCTATAATGTATGAAAAAAAACGGAAAAATATACATGTATTTTTTCCGTGACAAATGAGTAGAGTTCCTGTAGAATGTTAAAAGAGAAAATGGAAGGTGAGAAACATATGTATATAATTGCAGGACTTGGTAATCCTACCATGCAGTATGAAGGAACCAGACATAATGCCGGGTTCGATGTCATAGATGCACTGGCAGACAAATATAATATATCCGTAGACGGGCGTAAGAACAGAGCCTATATCGGTAAAGGAATCATAGAAGGACAGAAAGTACTCCTTGTAAAACCGCAGACTTACATGAATCTGAGCGGTGAGAGCATTGGGGGGCTGGTTGATTATTTTAAAATAGATGAAGAACAGGATCTGATCGTCATTTATGATGACATCAGTCTGTCGCCGGGACAGATCCGTATCCGTAAGAAAGGAAGTGCCGGAGGACATAACGGGATCAAAAATATTATTGCCCATCTGGGAACCCAGGTATTTCCAAGGATTAAGGTCGGAGTGGGAGAGAAACCGAAAAAATATGACCTTGCCGATTATGTGCTGAGTCATTTTACAAAGGCGGAGAGGAAAGAGATGGAAGAAGGCTACCAGAAAGCAATTCAGGCTGTGGAGAAGATCCTTGCCGGTGAGATGGAAGCGGCTATGAATGAATTTAACCGTAAGGTGAAGCCTAAGGAGGCATAAAAGTATGAAGGCGCTGACAGAACCGTTACGAGAGCTGGCGGAATTTGAAGATATTTATAAAAAAAGAAAAGAAAACCCCGGGATGATACGCATTTCGGGGTGTGTTACTTCTCAGAAAACACATTTTATGTACGCACTTGGCGATGGCTCCGCTTACAGAGTCATCGCCTGTTCCAGTGAGTCAAAAGCGAGAGCTTTATATGAAGAGTATAAGATGCTTTCGGAAGATGTGTATCTGTATCCGTCAAAGGATTTTCTGTTTTATCAGGCAGATATAAGAAGTAAAGAGCTGGTGAAGCAGCGAATGGAGGTGCTGGAGGCGGTTATTCAGAAGGAGCAGGTGACGGTTGTTACGAGTTTTGATGCATTTATGGATGTGCTGCTTCCGAAAGAGACGATCCGTGAACGTGTGATTCATATAAAGAATACGGATACACTGGATCTGAAGGAACTGGAAGACCGACTGGTGAAGATTGGATATGACAGAGAAGTACAGATTGAAGGTCCCGGTCAGTTTGCCGTTCGGGGAGGGATTATTGATATTTATCCACTTACAGAGAATCTGCCTGTACGGATCGAACTGTGGGGGGATGAAGTGGATTCTGTCCGCAGTTTCGATGTGGAGACACAGCGTTCAATCGAAAATCTGACGGAAGTGTTCATTTATCCGGCAGTAGAGTATCCGACTGACGAAGAAAAAGGCGTATCGTTTCTTGATTATTTTGAAAAAGAAAAGACAATCCTGTTTCTGGATGAGCCAGTAAGACTTCTGGAAAAAGGCGAAGGCGTGGAAGAAGAGTTCGTAGAAGCGCAGAAGCGTCGTGTAGAGAATGGCTGCAAAGTTTCGGATGAAGAGATGCGGATGTATACCGTTGAAGAGTTGAAAAAAAAGATGAATGGATATGCATCTGTCGGATTTATGGCATTGGAAATGCGCGCACCGGGGCTGGAACTCCGGGAATCCTACCAGTTACAGACAAAGAGCGTTAATCCATATAACCGGAGCTTTGAACTTCTGACGCAGGATCTTAAAAGATTGAAAAGAGGAAAATACCGCGTTGTATTATTGTCCGGTTCAAGAACGCGTGCCAAACGTCTTGCCGAAGACTTAAGAGATTATGATCTGAGTAGTTATTACAGTGATGATTCGGACAGGCTTGTGAAACCGGGAGAGATTATGACAGCATACGGACATATTGCAGAAGGATATGAGTATCCGATGCTGAAATTTACAGTCATTGCAGAGAGTGATATTTTCGGAAAGGCGAAGAAAAAGAAAAAAAGAAAAATTTATGAAGGACGGAAGATCCAGAACTTTTCTGAGCTGAAGCCGGGAGATTACGTTGTACATGAGAATCACGGCCTTGGGATCTATCAGGGAATCGAAAAGATTGAGGTTGATAAGATTACCAAAGATTACATGAAAATTGCCTATGCCAAGGGCGGCAATCTTTATATTCCGGCAACACAGCTTGATCTGATCCAGAAATATGCCAGCGCGGATGCAAAGAAGCCGAAACTTAACCGTCTCGGCTCCCAGGAATGGGTGAAGACGAAGAAAAGAGTCCGCGGTGCGGTAAAGGTTATCGCCAAAGATCTGGTAGAACTGTATGCAGTAAGACAGAACCAGGAAGGTTATGTGTACGGACCGGATACGGTATGGCAGCAGGAATTTGAAGAGATGTTCCCGTTTGAAGAGACGGAAGATCAGATGCATGCGATCGAAGCAGTGAAGAAAGACATGGAGAGCAAGAAGATCATGGATCGTCTGATCTGCGGGGATGTTGGCTATGGAAAAACGGAAGTTGCCATCCGTGCGGCATTTAAAGCAGTACAGGAAGATAAGCAGGTTGTCTATCTCGTCCCGACAACTATTCTTGCACAGCAGCATTACAATACATTTGTTCAGCGTATGAAAGAATTTCCGGTGCGTGTGGATCTGATGTGCCGATTCCGTACACCGTCGCAGCAGAAAAAGACGATACAGGATCTGAAAAAAGGGCTTGTTGATATTGTCATCGGTACACACCGTGTGCTGAGCAAAGATGTGGAATTTAAAAATCTCGGATTGCTCATTATTGATGAGGAACAGCGCTTTGGTGTGCAGCATAAAGAAAAGATCAAGAAAATGAAAGAAAATGTCGATGTGCTGACGCTTACGGCGACACCGATACCAAGAACTCTGCACATGAGTCTCATCGGTATCCGTGATATGAGTGTACTGGAAGAAGCTCCGGAAGAGCGTATGCCAATCCAGACTTATGTCATGGAATATAATGATGAAATGGTACGTGAGGCGATTGAGCGTGAATGTGCCAGACAGGGACAGGTTTATTATGTATATAATCGGGTGGAAGATATTGCAGATGTGGCAGGTAGGATTCAGAAACTTGTACCGGATGTAAATGTGGCATATGCACATGGACAGATGCGGGAGCATGAACTGGAAAAGATCATGTATGATTTCATTAACGGGGAAATCGATGTGCTTGTATCTACGACAATTATTGAAACAGGACTGGATATTTCCAATGTCAATACAATGATCATCCATGATGCGGATAGACTGGGACTTTCTCAGCTCTACCAGCTTCGTGGACGTGTCGGAAGGTCGAACCGCATGGCATACGCATTTTTACTGTACAGAAGAAATAAACTTTTAAAAGAAGTAGCAGAAAAACGACTGGCGGCGATCCGGGAATTTACAGATCTGGGTTCCGGTTTTAAGATTGCCATGAGGGATCTGGAGATCCGTGGAGCGGGAAATCTGCTTGGAGCTGAACAGCATGGGCATATGGAAGCAGTCGGTTATGATCTGTACTGTAAAATGTTAAACGAAGCAGTCAAACAGTTAAAAGGTGAGATGGAGGAAGAAGATTTTACGACAACCATTGATCTGAATGTAGATGCATTTATCCCGGATTCCTATATTCCGAATGAATACCAGAAACTGGATATTTATAAAAGGATCGCGGCAATCGAATCGGACGAAGAACGGGAAGATATGGAGGAAGAACTGATCGACCGTTTTGGAGATTCGCCGAAAAAAGTTGGTACCCTTCTGGAAGTTGCTGCACTGAAAGCAAGAGCACATAAGCTTTATGTGACGACAATTGAACAGAAAGGTGACATGTATACCTTTACAATGTATGAACATGCGAAAGTACAGCCAGAGAGGATTCCGAAGCTGATCGAACTGTTCCGGGGGAGTCTTACATTCCGTGCAGAGAATTATACATTTGTATATGTTCACAAGATTCGGAATAAAAGAGAAAAACCACCGATGCCAACAGAGATTGTAGCAAAGGTTCTGGATGGTATTGCAAGAATTCTGGTACAAAACTAATAAAATCTTAATAATCATTCGGGAATAGCCGGTTGACTCATTCTGGTATGTTAAGCTATACTTAAGAGAACGATCAGAATGCAGAAGGGAAATAAGATATGAAGAAAAGAATCACAGCAGTGATACTCGCAGCAGTGCTTGCAGTCACAACGCTTACCGGATGCAGTTCATCAATGAGTGGAAAAGATGCGGCAGTAACGGTAAATGGGATTGATGTAACTGCTGATATTGCTGAATTTTATGCAAGATATATCCAGGCGGGATATGAGACTTACTATGCGGCATATATGGGAAATGATATGTGGGGATCCCGTGCTGAAAAGGGCAATAATTATGAAGATGCAGTCAAAGAACAGGTGATAGAAGATCTGGAGACGATGCTGTTATCGGAAGAGCATATGAAAGAATATAAGGTGACGCTCTCCCAGGCAGAAAAAGATGTGATTGAGAAGTCAGCCAGAGAATTTGATGAAGATAATGCGCTTCATAATAAGAATCAGGTGTCCGGTGAAAGAAAGACAGTAAAGCGCCTGCTTACACTGATGGCTGTAGAGAGTAAAGTGAAAAAAGCAGTAGAAGATAAAGCAGATGTGAAAGTCAAGGCTGAAGAGGCAAAACAGAAGCGGATGCAATATGTTCTGTTTCCTTATAAAGAGACGAAAGAGACCGGAAAAGGACTCGAACTTTCCGCTGCTGAGAAGAGACAGGCAAAAGCAGATGCAGAAGCTTTTCTGGAACATGCAAAAGAGAAGAAGGATTTTGAGAAAGCGGCACAGGATGCCGGGAAGATTTATAAAGAAGTGACATTTGATTCCGCATCTATAAAGCCGGACAAGAAGCTAGTGAAGGCAGCAGATGAACTTTCCAAGGGAGATCTTACTGATGTGGTTGAGACAGAAGAGGGATGTTATGTAGCAAAGCTTGTCAGCTTGAAAGACAGAAAAGCAACAGCGGATAAGAAGAAAAAATTGATTGCACAGCGAAAGAATAAGATTTATGAGCAGACGAAAGATGAATGGCTGATGGAAGCGGATATCAGCATACACAAAAGAGTATGGAGGTCGATTTCTTATGCGGATCTCGGTGTGCGGATCAAGCAGAAAGAAGAGAAGCCTTATACAGAACATATGAAGACGGACGATCAGACGAATACAGATGTTGATTATTAAAAGATATCAGAGTCAAAAGATGCCATGCAAATGGTTTCGTACTTCGTACTTTTTCAGGCTTTTAACTTTGGCATCAAAAAACAGCAGGTACGGATGTATCTGCTGCTTTTATTATGGCGATGAACTAAGAACCGATCATTTTACGGTCACGGTATTTGAAAAAAGGTGACAGGTTAGTTCATATAAGTCATTAAAATATCATTGACCAGTTTGCCGTCGGCTTTGCCTTTGACTTTTGGCATCAGAACTTTCATGATCTTGCCTTTGTCTTTTGCTTCAGGTGCTTCGATTCCGACTTCGGAAAGTGTCGCGTCGATGACAGCGCGGATCTCAGCTTCATCCATCATCTTTGGAGCATACTGCTCTAAAACTGCGAGACGTTTGTTGCACTCGTCAATGATCTCAGTGCGGTCGGCAGGTGTCATTTCCAGAGTTTCTTTAGTCTGTTTAATTTCTTTTAAGATAACCTGAGTTTCTTCCTCGGCGGTCAGGTCAGAACGTTTGTCAATCGCTTTATTCTTAAGAGCTGCGAGTAACATAGATAAGGTTTCCTTGCTTTCTTTATCACCGGCTTTCATAGCTTTTACCATGTCAGCGCGGACTTCATCGATTTTACTCATATTTCATTCCTCCTCTTTAAATCTGCTTTCCATTATACAGAAATACGGTGAAAATATCCAGAGTTATGTAAAATCTTTCACATGATATTTTTGGCAACATTACGTTGAATCTTGTTTTTGATAATGATATACTAAATCTAGATGTACATTTGCACAGAGTCTAGAGAGGAAATACAGAAGGACAATGAGTAATAATATTTTTATGGAGGACCGCAGTCCTATTTCATTTGAAGAATATTTGCAGTTTAATGAAAATGGACGGGGCAATCTTGGGGATATGCTTCCGGTAACAGTATACCGGATGTTGGAATATTCGATCAAAGAAGAGCTTGTAAATAATTTCGGAAAAGAAAAGCAGATAGAGATTTTCCGGAAAGCAGGACGCAAATCCGGTGAATATTTTGCAAAGAATATGATGAATCTCGACCAGCCACTGGATTCATTTTTGAGTGAGTTACAGCGAAAACTGGAAGAATTTAAGATTGGTGTTTTAAGAATTGAAAGTATAGAAGAAAAGAGCGGGAAAATCATATTGACCGTATCGGAAGATGCGGACTGTTCAGGACTTCCGATTCTTGGCGAGACTGTATGTAATTATGATGAAGGATTTATTTCCGGAATTTTATCTGTATATACAGATAGGCCATATGAAGCCATTGAAGTAGACTGCTGGGCTACTGGTGACCGTGTATGCCGGTTTCATGCAAATGTAATAGAAGACGGGGAACAGACAGATGAAACATAAAGATAATTGTGAACAGTTATTTGAATATCTTCGCAGTATTTTATATGACGATAAAGTGAATGCTTTGCAGATAGATGATCTGGAACCTGCTTTTGAGAAACTTGGAAAAGGAATGCAGTATCTGGAACAGGCGGTACGAGAGATGAAAGAATATTCTGCGGCGATATCTGTGGGAAATCTTTCGGTGGAAGCGCCGCCGCGTGAGAATTTCCTGTGTAAGAATCTCAAAAATATCCATGCAAATCTGAACCATTTAAGTTGGCAGGCAAAACAGGTTGCCAAAGGAGATTATTCCCAGAGTGTTTCTTATCTGGGAGAATTTTCGGAAGCGTTTAATACAATGACAAAGCAGTTAAAAGAGCGGGAACAGTATCTGAAGCAGGAAGCAGAACGTGAGAAGACACATGCGAATATGGTAGAAAGTTACAATCAGCTTTTGATCCAGCTGATCGAGCGAAGCAAAGAAGACATTCTTGTTTTAAGTAAAGACAGACAGGAAACACTGTATTGCAGCGGGAAGAGTCTGTCAGATTCAAAACACAGAGAAATTTACGAGATCTGCCGGGAAAGACTTGCAGAAAAACTTGCAGAGGTTGAGGCGGAAGAGAATGCCTGTGAGTGTGAATGGGAGTGGGAAGAACAGGTGTCCGATCATCGCTATTATTATGTCGCTACAGGATTTATGGAGTGGCAGGGTGAGAAAGCATACGCACATATTATACGTGATATCACGGAAGAAAAGGAACGTGAGGAAAAACTGGAAGAGAAGGCATATCTGGATGCGCTTACCGGGATTGGTAACCGTAATCTTCTGGTTGGAAAGATGAAAGAATTTCTTGAAAAAAGCGAAAAATTTGTGTTCTGCTACTGTGATCTCGATCATTTAAAATATATCAATGATACTTATGGTCATGAAGAAGGAGACTGGTATCTGAATCATTTTGTCGATATAGTACAAGAACAAATCCGAAAGAAGGATCTGTTTGCAAGGATTGGTGGAGACGAATTCTGCATTGCGATTGAAGAATGTGACAAAGCATATCTGAGAGAACGGATGCAGATGATCCAGGAAGCTTTCCGCACCAGAGTAGAACGTCCATATCTGAAAGATTTCAGCTTTGGTATTATTGATTCTTTTGAATTTCCGGTGAAAGCATCGGTGCATGAGCTGATCCAGGAAGCAGATAAACGTATGTATAGCCAGAAAGAAGAACATCGAAGAGCACTGGAGCTTCATAACCGCACATAGGCGGGTATGAAGCTCCTGATATTTCTATGGCTGGGAGCTGTCAGTGGCAGTCTCGGCAGGTTTTATGAAATACAGAATATTTTTACATATTTTCCATATACTAACTGCGCAGATTATATATAGAAAATATTACAGAAATCAGGAAACTTATAAATCAAAAAGCAGTTAAAATAACTTGGGTATTGGAGGAGAATATGAAAGCCACAGGAATAGTCAGAAGGATAGATGATCTCGGGCGCGTCGTTGTTCCAAAAGAAATCCGCAGAACACTCCGCATTCGGGAAGGAGATCCGTTAGAGATATTTACAGACCGGGAAGGTGAAATCGTATTGAAGAAATATTCACCAATCGGCGAATTGAGTGCACTGGCGGGAAATTATGTGCAGAGCTTATCGCAGAGCCTGCACTGCACGGCAGCAATCTGCGATATGGATCAAATCGTTGCGGTGGCAGGTGGAGGTAAAAAAGAACTGGACGAGCAGCTTATCAGTAAAGAACTGGAAGAAATACTGTTAAAAAGGAAAAAACTGCTTGCATTTCAGGAGGATTCTTCTTATATAAATGTTGTGGATGTTGAAGAGTCTGCTTTCACTGGAGAAGCAATCGGCCCGATTTTGTGTGAAGGGGACGTGATTGGAGGTGTGCTTTTACTTGGCGAAAAGAACCGAAAGAAATTAACCGATCTGGAAATGCAGGTCGCCGTCTGCGTTGCAGATTTTCTCGGCAGACAGATGGAACAATGAGGAAGAAACAGGAATAAAAGCCCTTTTCTTTTCATACTTTTGATAAAGAGGAGGGAAGAAGATGAACAGGCTGGAAAAAAATCAGAAAATCATATGGCTGTTGAAGGCATTGCTTTTTTCCTATGTAGTAACAGGCATCAGTCTGCTGCTGTTGTCTGTTTTGTTGTACAAATTTGAATGGAATGAGCATCTTGTTTCGGCAGTAATTGTGGCAGTATATGTATTATCAACGGTTGTAGGAGGAATTGTGATCGGAAAGCTGGTCAGAACCAGACGCTTTTTCTGGGGACTCCTTCTGGGAAATTTGTATTTTATTCTGCTTCTGGTCATTACGATCATACTGTATCGTTCGCTTTCCGGAAATGGGCTTAATATGCTGACAGCATGGATTCTCTGTACAGGTGGTGGCATGACAGGCGGTATGATCTCATAAAAATTACGGAAGTAAGATAACGGAATACAATAAAGGAATACAATGAAGGAAAAATGAGCCTCTGATATCAGATGAAAAGCATGGTATCAGAAGCTTTTTGTTATGGCGACGAGGAAAATGCGTCATGCTTACATGACAGCATTTGACGACCGCTAATCAGCGGATAAAACTCGCAAAGCGTGTTTTATCGCAGCCTGTGAATTGTTCGGTGAAATATAAGGAAAAGGTTTTCAATTTGGATAAATTGTGCTAAACTAACAAAGTGGACTGTATACGCTGAAAGCATATAATTTCAGACAGTGCAGTTTATGGAGTCGGAAAGAAAGGAAAGGTTTAGCAATTATGAAAAAGGGGAAGGGTATACTGAGTCTGATCTTGACGATCGTGCTGATTGGACTTCTGGGATTTACCACTGCTGTCGGATTCGGAAAAGGTCATACCGGTTCGGCACAGAATATCAAGCTCGGACTGGATCTGGCAGGCGGTGTCAGTATTACATATAAAGTAAAAGATGACAACCCGACAGACAGCGAGATGAATGATACGATCTACAAGTTGCAGAAGCGTGTAGAACAGTACAGTACAGAAGCTTCTGTTTACCAGGAAGGTAAAGACAGAATCAACATTGAGATTCCGGGTGTTTCCAATGCAAATGAGATTCTGGATGAACTTGGACAACCGGGTTCTTTGTATTTTATTTCACAGACAGACAGCAAAGGCAAAGCCAATTATAAACTTGTCAGCTCTACAGGAGATGCTGCGAAAGATTACAAGCTTTCAAAATCTCTGGAAGAAATGCAGAAAGACGGCTCTATTGTTCTGACAGGAACAGATGTCAAATCTGCAAAAGCACAGACGACAGAGAATCCGACAACAAAAGCAAAAGAGAATATTGTATCACTGACGTTTACAAAGGCAGGAACGAAGAAGTTTGCAGATGCTACGAAGAAAGCTTACAAAGCACGCGAGAGTATCGGTATTTACTACGACGGAGCATTTGTCAGTGTGCCGAATGTACAGAATGAGATTACAGATGGTTCTGCACAGATTTCAGGAAATATGACATTTGAAGAGGCAGACGGACTTGCTTCTACGATTCGTATCGGTGGACTGAAACTGGAATTGGAAGAACTCCGTTCCCAGGTTGTGGGAGCACAGCTCGGAGAGCAGGCAGTACATACAAGTTTAGTAGCAGGTGCGATCGGACTTGCGGTTGTGTTCCTGTTTATGTTATGGGTATATTACTTGCCGGGACTTGCGTCCGGACTTGCACTTCTGATTTATACAGGATTGGTAATGGTTATCCTGAATGCATTTGACATTACACTGACGTTACCGGGAATTGCAGGTATTATCCTGAGTATCGGTATGGCGGTGGATGCCAACGTTATCATCTTCGCTCGTGTGAAAGAAGAGATGACGGCAGGCAGAGGAGTGAAGAATTCACTGAAGACCGGATTCCACAAAGCGATGTCAGCAATCGTTGACGGTAACGTAACAACACTGATTGCAGCAGCAGTTCTGTGGTTTAAGGGTTCCGGTACAGTAAAAGGATTCGCACAGACACTTGCAATAGGTATCATTGTATCGATGTTTACAGCACTTGTTATCACACGTATGATCGTATATGCGTTCTATGGTGTCGGTATCAGAAACGAAAAATTCTACTATCGTCCATGGAAGAAGGAAAGAAAGACTATCGATTTCCTTGCAAAGAAAAAGTATTTCTTTACATTCTCAATTGCTGTTATGGTAATTGGACTTGGAATCATGGGATTCCATGCATCAAAAGGAGACGGAGCATTTGCATATGGTTTGGACTTCCAGGGTGGTACAGCTACGAATGTAACATTTAATGAAGACTACTCTATCAATGATATTGATGCGAAGATCGTACCTGTTGTAGAGAAGACAACCGGTGATCACAATGTTCAGACACAGAAAGTTGCCGGAACAAAACAGATTATCATCAAGACCGTTACATTAAGCTTAAAACAGCGTGAAGCGCTGAACAAAGCGATGGTAGATAACTTTAAAGTAGATGAATCTAAGATCACTGCAGAGAATATCAGCTCTACTGTAAGCAGTGAGATGCGTCAGGATGCAGTTATTGCGGTTATTATTGCAGCCATCTGTATGCTGTTGTATATCTGGTTCCGATTCAAAGATATCCGCTTTGCAACCAGTGCCGTACTTGCATTGCTACATGATGTAATAATCGTAATCATCTTCTACGGTGTTGTAAGAATTTCTGTAGGTAATACATTTATTGCGACAGTGCTTACAATTGTTGGATATTCGATCAACGCGACGATCGTTATCTTTGACCGAATCCGTGAAGAACTGCGTGGCAGAAAGAAAGCAGCAGATCTGGATATGCTTGTAAACAAGAGCATTACACAGACTTTGACAAGAAGTATTTATACCTCTCTGACAACGTTTGTTATGGTAGCAATCCTGTTTATTCTTGGTGTTAGTTCTATTAAGGAATTTGCTGCACCGCTGATGGTAGGTGTTGCATGGGGGGCTTACTCTTCTGTATGTATTACAGGTGCACTGTGGTATGTCATGAAGATGAAAATCGGTGCAAAAGCACAGCCTGCAAAACAGACGGGAGGCAAAAAGAAGAAAAAATAATACGGTTCCGATATAAGAACATAAGCAGCCATGACCATAGATCCTATGGTTGTGGCTGTTTCCTTACTGCCATCTGACTGTCAGAAGCGGAGGGCAGTTTATAAAAAAGAGAACTAAAGGAGAAGCAGATGGAACGCTGGGTATTACTTCGCAAAGGAGCAAAGTTTGAGGAACTGAGCGAAAAATTTCATATTAGTAAACAACTGGTAAGCCTGATCAGAAATCGAAATGTCATAGGAGAGGAAGCGATGGAGAAGTATCTTCATGGAACGATTTCAGATCTGTATGATGGCATGCTGTTAAAAGATATGAACAGAGCCATTGACATATTGACAGAGAAGATTGCGGATAAGAAGAAAATACGTGTGATCGGAGATTATGATATCGATGGTGTGAATGCAACGTATATTTTACTGGAAGGACTGGAAGGACTGGGAGCAGAGGTGGATTATGATATTCCAAACCGTATGACGGATGGCTACGGCCTGAGCAATGAGCTGATCGAGCGGGCGGCAAGTGCCGGAGTCGATACGATTCTCACCTGTGACAATGGCATTGCCGCCAGGAAAGAGATCGCATATGCGAAAGAACTTGGCATGACTGTGATCGTAACAGATCATCATGAAGTGCCTTATGAAGATGAGCAAAAACAGGAAGAAAAAGATCAGACTGCGGAAATGAATTATAAAGGTAAAAGAAAATATATTCTTCCGCCGGCAGATGCAGTCATTGATCCGAAACAGCCGGACTGCAATTATCCTTATGAGGGGATCTGCGGAGCAACAGTTGCATACAAGTTGATGGAAGCATTGTATGAGGTGACAGGACATGATGTGGATGATATCGATTACCTTATAGAAAATGTTGCAATGGCAACGATTGGTGATGTGATGGATCTGGAAGATGAAAACCGGATCTTTGTGCGGGAAGGTCTTGAAATGCTAAAGCGGACTGCCAATCCGGGGATGCGTTCGCTTATGGAATGCAATGGAATTGAAAAGGAGCGGCTGAATTCCTATCATATCGGTTTTGTGATCGGACCGTGTCTCAATGCCGGAGGAAGGCTGGATACGGCAAAACGCGCACTGGAGCTTTTGCGGGCGAAGAACAAAAAAGAGGCAGATGTTCTGGCAGGAGATCTGAAGGCACTGAATGACAGCCGGAAAGATCTGACTGCGAAAGCCGTGAAAGAAGCGATTGAATATATAGAACACTCTACATTAAAAGAAGATAAAGTACTGGTAGTGTATCTGCCGGAGTGTCATGAGAGTCTGGCGGGAATTGTGGCAGGAAAGATCCGGGAAAAATACTACAGGCCAGTCTTTGTTATCACGGACGCTAAAGAAGGAGCAAAAGGCTCCGGCAGATCGATTGAAGCTTATTATATGTATGAGAAACTTCATGAGTGTGAAGAACTTCTGGATAAATATGGTGGACATAAGATGGCGGCGGGACTGTCTCTTCCGGTAGAGAATATCGATAAGCTGCGCAGAAAATTGAATGAGAAATGTATGCTGAGTGAGAAGGATCTTTCGGAAAAGATAACAATTGATATGCAATTGCCATTTTCCAAGATATCGCCGAAGTTTATCGATGAGATCAAATTGCTGGAGCCATTCGGTAAAGGTAATACCAAGCCGGTATTTGCAGAAAAAAATCTGGTAATACGCAGCGCGAGGGTTCTTGGACGCAACAAAAATGTATTGAAAATGCGTCTGGAAAATGCAGAGCATGTCATATTGGATGCGGTTTATTTTGGTGAAGTAGAGAAGTTTATCGGTTACCTGGAGGGAAAATATGGAAAACAGGAAGTAACAGAGCTTCTTACAGGCGGCAGAAGCCAGGTGACAATCCAGGCAACCTTTTATCCGGAAATCAACGATTATCTGGGCAGAAAAACATTGCAGATTGTAGTGATGCATTATCGGTAAATGGGATCATAGGTGAATATCTATAGAATTATTTGAAAATCATATCAAGTAATGATATACTAATTTTGTATTTTATCATGAAACGGAGAAGATGCATTATGAAACAGATAGAAGAATATGTAAGAAGTATTGAGGATTTTCCGGAAGAAGGTATCATCTTCCGTGATGTAACAAGTGTGTTACAGGACGCAGACGGACTGCATCTGGCAATTGATCTGATGCAGGAGAAGTTAAAAGGATTAGATTTTGATATCGTTGTCGGACCGGAATCCAGGGGATTTATTTTCGGTGTTCCGATTGCATATAATTTACACAAGCCATTCGTGCCAATCCGCAAAAAAGGCAAATTACCATGCGAGACCATAGGAATCAAATATGATCTTGAATATGGAAGCGCCGAACTGGAGATGCACAGAGATGCGATTAAACCAGGGCAAAAAGTTGTGATCGTTGACGATCTTATTGCAACAGGAGGAACGAATGAAGCGATGGTCAAGCTGGTCGAAGGACTTGGCGGTGTTGTAGTGAAAGCAGTATTCCTGATGGAACTGGCAGGACTCAAAGGCCGTGAGCGTCTGAAAGGATATGACGTAGAGTCTGTAATCTGCTATCCGGGCAAGTAATCCGTAATATAAGGTAGAACAGACAGATAAAGGAAAGAGAAATCAGAGGAAGGAGGCGTTAATATGTCAAAGACAACGTATGAGTCATTGGATAATAAGATTGCGGCAAGCACTCTTACCAAAGATCTTACAAAAGGGCTGGATGTTGTGGATGGTCATGGGATTAAGAAGCCGGGTGAGTATGAGAACCCGGACGAGCTGTATGACATGTTAATTGCCCGTATCCGGAAGTACCATCCGTCTACGGATGTCAGTATGATTGAAAAAGCATATGCTCTGGCGAAAGAGGCACACGGAGACCAGTGCCGTAAGTCCGGAGAACCATATATTGTGCATCCGCTCTGGGTTGCGATCATTCTGGCAAATCTGGAGATGGATAAAGAGACGATTGCAGCAGGAATGTTACATGATGTCGTAGAGGATACAAAATATACAGAAGAAGATATCAAACGTGAATTTGGAGATGAAGTAGCACTTCTTGTAGATGGAGTTACAAAACTCGGACGATTATCCTATTCTTCCGATAAACTGGAAGTACAGGCGGAGAATCTCCGTAAGATGTTTCTTGCCATGGCAAAAGACATCCGTGTTATCATTATCAAATTGGCTGACCGTCTGCATAACATGCGGACACTGCAGTTTATGACTCCTGCAAAGCAGAAGGAAAAAGCAAAAGAGACGATGGATATATATGCACCAATCGCCCAGAGACTTGGTATTTCCAAGATCAAGACTGAGCTGGATGACCTGGCACTCAAATATTCACAGCCGGAAGTCTTTTTTGATCTGGTGAATCAGATCAATGCAAGAAAAACAGAACGTGAAGAATTTGTAGATCAGATCGTTCAGGAAGTATCGACACATATGAAGAATGCCAATATCAAATGTGAAGTGAACGGACGTGTCAAGCATTTCTTCAGTATTTATAAGAAGATGGTCAATCAGGACAAGACCGTAGATCAGATCTACGATTTGTTTGCAGTCCGTATTATTGTAGATTCTGTGAAGGACTGTTATGCGGCGCTCGGTGTCATCCATGAGATGTACACACCGATTCCGGGACGTTTCAAGGATTATATTGCAATGCCAAAACCAAACATGTACCAGTCTCTACATACGACACTGATGAGTTCTGTGGGACAGCCATTTGAGATACAGATCCGTACGGTTGAGATGCATAAGACAGCAGAGTATGGTATCGCAGCACACTGGAAATATAAGGAATCCAATGATGGCAAGAAGAGTGTGGAGGCACAGGAAGAAGAGAAGTTAAGCTGGCTTCGTCAGATTCTGGAATGGCAGAGAGATATGTCAGATAACAGAGAGTTCTTGAATCTGATCAAAGGAGATCTGGATCTGTTTGCGGAAGATGTTTATTGCTTTACACCGCAGGGAGATGTCAAAAACCTTCCGAACGGATCAACACCGATTGATTTCGCTTATGCGATTCATAGTGCTGTCGGTAATAAGATGGTCGGTGCCAGAGTCAACGGTAAACTTGTAAATATAGACTATAAGATCCAGAACGGTGACCGTATTGAGATACTGACATCCCAGAACTCCAAAGGACCGAGTCGTGACTGGCTGAATATCGTTAAGAGTACACAGGCGAAGAACAAGATCAATCAATGGTTCAAGAAGGAGTTTAAAGAGAGCAATATCATCAAAGGAAAAGAGATGATCGTTGCTTACTGCAAAGCCAAATCCATCAATGTTTCCCATATTACGAATATGAAATACCAAGAGACGGTACAGAGAAAATATGGTTTTAAAGATTGGGATTCTGTGCTTGCGGCGATTGGTCATGGAGGCCTAAAAGAAGGACAGGTTGTAAATCGACTGGTAGAAGAATACAGCAAGGAACACAAGCAGGAGCTTGCCGATGAGAGTGTACTGGAGAAGGTTGCGGAAGCGTCCAAGAATAAAGTGCACATTGCCAAATCCAAGAGTGGAATTGTGGTTAAGGGGATAGATGATGTTGCAGTCCGCTTTTCCAGATGCTGTAATCCGGTTCCGGGTGATGAGATTGTTGGTTTTGTTACACGCGGAAGAGGATTATCTATCCACAGGACAGACTGTATCAATATGATTCATCTGACAGAATCTGAACGTGCAAGACTGATTGATGCTGAATGGGAAAGTGACGTTACACAGGAAGCGACCGGACAGTACCTTGCAGAGATCAAGATGTATGCACATGACAGACAGGGATTTTTAATGGAGATGTCCAAGATCTTTACAGAGGCAGATGTGGATGTCAAATCTATGAATGTGCGTACAAGCAAGCAGGGAACTGCGACGATCGAGACAGGATTTATTGTTCATGGCAGAGACGAATTAGAGCATATTGTGAAGAAACTGCGCCAGATCGAGGGCGTGATCGATATTGAAAGAACGACGGGGTAAAACTGGAATGAAAATAGAAAAATTTGTAACAGGTATTATCAGCACGAATTGTTATCTTGTGATAAATGAAGAGACAAAGCACGCGGTCATTGTTGATCTGGCTGCTTTTCCGCGAGCTCTGAAGAATTATATCGAAGAAGAGAATATTACGGTGGAAGCAATTCTGCTGACACATGCACATTTTGACCATATAATGGGGATTGATGATTTTAAGAAAGTTTATGATGTTCCTGTCTATGTAGAAGAACATGATGCGGATCTTTTGGCGGATGCAAGACTGAACCAGTCATTGACTTATACCAATGGTTATACATTTGCCGGAGCGAAGACTGTGAAGGACGGAGATGTTCTTACATTTGCCGGATATGATTTCCGGGTGATCCACACACCGGGTCATACGATGGGATGTTGCTGTTACTATGTAGAATCTGAGAATGTGCTGTTCAGCGGTGATACACTATTCCAGAATTCTGTCGGACGTACAGATTTTGAAAACAGCAGCACATCGGCGATCGTCCGTTCTGTAAGAGAAAAATTATTCCTTTTACCGGATGAGACACATGTGTACCCGGGTCATATGGGAGAGACGATGATCGGACATGAGAAAACGCACAATCCATATGTGTAAGATGGATGGGAGAAAAGATGATGGAAATTATATGTTGTAACGAATCATACACGTATAATGCGTATCATATTATGAAGGCTTTTTATCCAGCCGGGAACATGGTGGCCCGGGTGGACGAAAAAGCCTCTAATTATGTAGAGGCGGTTCTCCCGAATGGAAGCAGGCTTGCCATTTCCAGAGAAAAAGAACTGACAAAGAAGGAACTTGATCGTGCATTATACAGAAAACTGAAAGAAATAACCGGACGTTCCCTTGCGTGGGGTGTCCTTACCGGAGTGCGTCCGACAAAAATCGCTATGAAAAAACTGGAGGAAGGAATGGATAAAAGCGCTTTTGTCCAGTGGTTTCAAAAAGAAAATTTGGCGAGTGAAGAGAAAACTATTCTTGCATGGGAAATCGCAAACCGGGAGAAAGAATTACTTGACAGACTGGATTATGAAAATGGATACAGTCTGTATGTCGGAATTCCATTTTGCCCAAGTGTCTGTAGCTACTGTTCCTTTAGCTCAGGCGCACTGTTTGACTGGAAAGACAGTGTGGAAGCATATTTAGATGCACTGTGCAAAGAACTTGCTTACATCGGAAAGGTATCCGTGGAGAAGAAATTAAATACGATTTATATTGGCGGAGGTACACCGACTACACTAACTGCCGGACAGTTGAAGAGACTGTTAGACTGTATCGATACATATTTTTCAAGAGAGTATCTTCTGGAATATACCGTAGAGGCTGGCAGACCGGATAGTATTACACCGGAAAAGCTACAGGTAATTGCGGAGCATGGAATCAGTAGGATTTCTATTAATCCGCAGACAATGCAGCAGAAAACGCTGGATCTGATTGGCAGAAAACATACTGTTTCACAGATCCGTGATGCATATCATACGGCAAGAAGTCTTGGATTTGACAATATTAATATGGATTTGATCGCAGGACTTCCGGGTGAGACACTTGCGGATATGGAAGATACGCTTTCACAGATTAAAGAGCTGGAACCGGACAGCCTGACAGTACATTCTCTTGCAATCAAGCGTGCTGCAAAGATGGGACGGTCTGATGAAAAACCTTCTGTCGGCCCAGATACAAAAGAGATGGTAGATGAAGCAAGACGCGTGGCAAAAGAGATGGGACTTTTGCCATATTATTTGTACCGGCAGAAGAATATTGCCGGAAATTTTGAAAATGTAGGTTATGCAAAGGTTGACAAAGCCGGAATTTACAATATACTTATTATGGAAGAAAAACAATCCATTATCGCTGCAGGTGCAGGCGCATCGACGAAGATCGTATTAAAGAACCCGGTGCCGGTACAGGGCAGCAAAAAGAAAAAAGAAACAAATCTGATTCGGCTGGAGAATGTAAAAGCAATCGACGCGTATATCCAGAGGATTGATGAAATGATAGAACGAAAAGGAGAATGGCTATGGCATTAAAGAAGAAACCGGTTACCGGCATGAAGGACATCCTTCCTGCAGAGATGGAGATCCGTGATTATCTGATCGGTCTTATTAAAAAGACTTACAAGAGTTTTGGATTTACGTCAATGGAGACACCATGTGTAGAGCATATTGAAAATCTGTGCAGCAAGCAGGGCGGAGATAATGAGAAGCTGATCTTCAAGATTATGAAGAGAGGCGAGAAGTTAAAGATTGATCAGGCAAAAGAGGAAAATGATCTGGCAGACGGAGGTCTGCGTTATGATCTGACAGTTCCGCTTGCAAGATATTATGCTAACCATTCCAATGAACTTCCGGCACCTTTCAAGGCGCTGCAGATCGGTAATGTATGGAGAGCTGACCGTCCGCAGAAAGGACGTTTTCGTCAGTTTATGCAGTGTGATATTGATGTTTTAGGTGAAGCATCTGCGCTGGCAGAGATCGAGTTGATCCTTGCGACAACAGCAATGCTTGGCAAGCTGGATTTCAAAAATTTTACAGTTTGTATCAATGATCGTGGAATTTTAAGAGCAATGGCTGCATACAGCGGATTCAAAGAGGAAGATTACGATGAAATTTTCATTATTTTAGATAAGATGGACAAGATCGGTGCAGAAGGTGTAGAAAATGAGCTGATCGAGATGGGCTATGCAAAAGAAAACGTAGAGACATATCTGAAACTTTTTGATGAAGTAAGCGCAGATGTAACAGGAATCCATTATCTGAAAGAAAAGTTAGGAGAATATCTGCCGGAGGAGACTGCACAGAGTATGGAACTGATCATGTCAAGTGTGGAAGAGGCAAAAGAGTGCGAATTTAATCTAAAATTTACACCGACACTGGTGCGTGGACAGTCTTATTATACAGGAACAATCTTTGAAGTAACAATGGATGACTTCGGAGGTTCCGTAGCAGGTGGCGGAAGATATGATAGGATGATCGGTAAATTTACCGGGCAGGATACGCCGGCATGCGGATTCTCTATCGGATTTGAGAGAATCGTTATGCTGCTTCTGGAAAATGGATACAAAGTTCCGGCAGCAAAAGAGAAAAAGGCATACCTTTTGGAGAAGAAGCTTCCAAAAGAAAGTATGTTAAAAGTACTTGCAATGGCGAAAAAAGACAGAGAAGAAGGAAAACAGGTACTGATCGTCAATATGAAGAAAAACAAGAAGTTCCAGAAAGAACAGCTTACAGGGGAAGGCTATGCAGATATTGTAGACTGCTACGCAGACCGTCTGTAGAATATAGAGAAGAAAAGGAGAAGGATCATGGCAGAATCAATGCAGGGATTAAAAAGAACTCATAGATGTGCCGAGTTATCTGCAGCGAATGCAGGTGAAACTGTGACAATCATGGGCTGGGTACAGAAAAACCGTAACAAAGGAGGTCTCGTATTTATTGACGTCAGAGACCGTTCCGGAATCATTCAGGTTGTATGCGAAGAAGGCAAGACGGATGCAGCGCTGATCGAAAAGGCCGCGAAGCTTCGTTCGGAATATGTAGTAGCTGTTGTAGGTAAAGTGGAAAAACGTTCCGGCGCAGTTAATAAAAATCTGGCAACCGGAGAGATTGAGATCATTCCGGAAGAATTACGTGTACTTTCCGAGTCTGAGACACCACCGTTCCAGATCGAAGAAAATTCAAAGACAAAAGAAGAGATTCGTCTGAAATACAGATATCTGGATCTGAGAAGACCGGATATGCAGAGGAACCTGATGATGCGAAGCAAAGTTGCGACATTAACCCGTCAATTTCTCGCAGAAGAAGGATTTATGGAGATTGAGACTCCGATCCTGATCAAGAGTACACCGGAAGGAGCAAGAGATTATCTTGTACCAAGCCGTGTGCATCAGGGACATTTTTATGCACTCCCGCAGTCACCACAGCTTTTCAAACAGCTTTTGATGTGTTCCGGATGTGACCGTTATTTCCAGATTGCAAAATGTTTCCGTGATGAGGACTTAAGAGCAGACCGTCAGCCGGAATTTACACAAATTGATATGGAGCTTTCTTTTGTTGACGTAGATGATGTAATTGAAGTAAATGAACGTCTTCTCGCAAAATTATTTAAAGAAGTTCTTGGTGTTGAAGTATCACTGCCGATTCAGAGAATGACATGGCAGGAAGCAATGGATCGTTTCGGTTCTGATAAGCCGGATATCCGTTTCGGAATGGAACTTCAGAACGTAACAGAAGTTGTAAAAGACTTTGATTTCGTTGTGTTTAAAAGTGCGATTGAAAATGGCGGAACTGTCCGTGGCATCAACGCCAAAGGACAGGGTAGCATGGCAAGAAAGAAAATTGACAAACTGGTTGATTTTGCAAAAGACTATGGCGCAAAAGGACTTGCATATATTGCAATCCACGAAGATGGAACTGTAAAATCCTCATTCGCCAAATTTATGACAGAAGAGCAGCAGGCTTCTTTGATCCAGGCAATGGGTGGAGAGAATGGAGACTTACTTCTGTTTGCAGCAGATAAAAATAAAGTTGTATGGGATGTTCTTGGTGCACTGCGTCTGGAACTTGCCCGTCAGATGGAATTGTTGGATAAGAATGAGTACAAATTCCTCTGGGTAACAGAGTTCCCATTACTTGAGTGGAATGATGAACAGAATCGCTTTACAGCGATGCATCATCCATTTACTATGCCGATGGAAGAAGATCTTCAGTATATTGACAGTGATCCGGGAAGAGTTCGTGCAAAGGCATATGATATTGTGCTGAACGGTAACGAGATCGGTGGAGGAAGTGTACGTATCTTCAATCAGGATATTCAGAGCAAGATGTTTGAAGTTCTCGGGTTCACACCGGAGCAGGCACAAGAGCAGTTTGGATTCCTGCTTGAAGCATTCAAATACGGAGTTCCGCCGCACGCAGGACTGGCATACGGACTGGATCGTCTTGTTATGCTTATGGCAAAGCAGGACAGCATCCGTGATGTGATCGCATTTCCGAAAGTAAAAGACGCATCTGATCTTATGACAGAAGCTCCGTCACCGGTTGATGCAAAGCAGTTAGATGAGCTGGGACTTGAAGTGGAAGAAAATGCCCAGGAACAGGAGTAGAGAGTATATGGAACATCCATCTATTGCTGATGAAACACTCAGAGAGAAGATAAAAGAAATCGAACAGATTCTTGCATTATATAAAGAAGGCAAAACAATAATAGAAATTGCCGGCTCGCTTGATTTCGCACAGTCGTATGTCCAGGACGTACTGCTGTGCGTGCAGGCTTCGGCTGAGGAAGACCCGGCAGCGATCGCAATGCTGCTGGAGGGGTAGGAGATTTTCTATGAGTATATTAAACGTGGAACATCTGACACATGGCTTTGGAGACAGAGCCATTTTCTCAGATGTTTCTTTTCGGTTATTAAAAGGTGAACATATCGGGCTGGTAGGAGCCAATGGAGAAGGAAAGTCTACATTCATGAACATTGTGACTGGAAAACTGACGCCGGATGAAGGAAAAGTAGAATGGTCGAAAAACGTACATGCAGGATATCTGGATCAGCATGCGGTGCTGAAAAAAGGCATGACAATCCGGGAAGTTCTAAAATCTGCATTTGACAGTCTTCTGCAGAAAGAAATCCGCATGAATGAGATATGCGATCTGCTTGGCACAGCAGATGATGCACAGATGGCAGAATTAATGGAAGAACTTGGAACAATTCAGGATGAGCTGACTTTGCATGATTTTTATACAATTGATGCAAAGGTAGAAGAAGTGGCAAGAGCGCTGGGACTTCTGGATCTTGGATTAGACCGTGATGTTACAGACTTAAGTGGCGGGCAGCGCACCAAAGTTCTGCTGGCAAAATTATTGCTGGAGAAACCAGACATTCTGCTTCTGGATGAGCCAACTAATTATCTCGATGAAGAACATATTGCATGGCTGAAACGCTATTTGCAGGAATATGAAAATGCATTTATACTGATCTCGCACGATATCCCATTTCTCAATGATGTGGTGAATATTATTTATCATATGGAAAATCAGGAACTGAACCGTTATGTGGGCGATTATGACCATTTTCAGGAAGTTTATGCAGTAAAGAAGGCACAGCTGGAAGCAGCATACCGCAGACAGCAGCAGGAGATTAGTGAGTTGAAAGATTTTGTGGCACGGAATAAAGCGCGTGTATCGACAAGAAATATGGCAATGTCCAGACAAAAAAAACTGGATAAAATGGATGTGATCGAGCTTGCGGCAGAAAAGCCGAAGCCGGAATTTCATTTCCGTTACGGACGCACGCCGGGAAAAATGCTTTTTGAGACAAAAGATCTTGTGATCGGTTATGATAAACCATTATCGAAAAAACTGAATTTTTCGATGGAACGGGGACAGAAAATTGCTCTTGTCGGAACGAACGGAATTGGAAAGACAACACTTCTTAAAAGTATTCTCGGACTGCTTCCTTCTCTGAAAGGGGAATGTGAACTGGGAGAGAATCTGGAACTTGGATATTTTGAACAGGAAGTAAAAGGGGAGAATAAAAATACCTGTATCGAAGAGTTATGGGAAGAATTTCCGTCTTTTACACAGTATGAAGTGCGTTCTGCGCTTGCAAAATGCGGGCTTACGACAAAGCATATCGAAAGTCAGGTCCGTGTTTTGAGTGGTGGAGAACAGGCGAAAGTCCGTCTTTGTAAACTGATCAACCGTGACACGAATTTTCTGCTTCTGGATGAGCCGACCAATCATCTGGACGTAGACGCCAAGGATGCACTGAAAAAAGCGCTTCAGGAATACCGAGGAAGTATTCTTTTAATCTGTCATGAACCGGAATTTTATAAAGATGTCGTGCAGGAAGTCTGGGACATGAGCAAATGGACAACGAAGATATTTTAGGTTGACATTTACAGAGAGCAAAACTATAATTAAATATACAATTTAATGTTACAGGGAGCTGGTACAAAGCTGGCTGAGAGGAAACTATAATTTGTTTCGACCTATAACCTGATTTGGATAATGCCAACGTAGGGAAGAATTACGGAAGAGAAGAGATGCCTGCGCATCTCTTTTTATACGAAAACGTTTTTTGCGGTGGCAGAAGCGTTTTTTTTATGGAATAGGAAAATGCGCCATGCTTACATGGCAGAAAAAAGATTTTATTTACAGGAGGATGATCCAATGAGAAATTACACAACACAGATGGATGCGGCAAGAAAGGGAATTGTTACACCAGAACTGGAAAAAGTTGCAGAAAAAGAAAAGATGACAGTAGAAGAATTACAGAAACTGGTTGCTGAAGGAAAGGTAGCGATCTGTGCAAACAAGAATCATACCTGTCTGGATCCGGAAGGGGTAGGAAGTATGCTCCGTACAAAGATTAATGTCAATCTTGGCGTTTCCAGAGACTGTAAAGACTATGACATTGAGATGGAAAAGGTCATGAGTGCGGTAAATCTTGGCGCAGAGGCGATCATGGATCTGTCCAGCCACGGAAATACGCAGCCATTCCGCCGCAAACTGACAAGTGAATGTCCGGTTATGATCGGTACAGTTCCGGTATATGACAGTGTGATCCATTATCAGAGAGACCTTGCTACTTTATCAGCAAAAGATTTTGTAGATGTTATCCGTATGCATGCAGAAGACGGAGTGGATTTTGTAACGCTGCACTGCGGAATCACAAGAAAAACGATTGAGCAGATCAAAAAGCATAAGAGAAAAATGAACATTGTAAGCCGTGGTGGAAGTCTTGTATTTGCGTGGATGTGCATGACTGGAGAAGAAAACCCGTTCTACGAATATTATGATGAGATCCTGGACATCTGCGAAGAGTATGATGTTACAATTTCTCTGGGAGATGCATGCAGACCGGGATGTCTGGCAGACGCAACGGATGTATGCCAGATCGAAGAACTGGTACGCCTTGGCGAACTGACAAAGCGTGCATGGGATCACAATGTCCAGGTTATGGTAGAGGGACCGGGACATGTGCCGCTTGATCAGGTTGCAGCAAATATGCAGGTGCAGAAGAGTATTTGTATGGGAGCACCGTTCTATGTATTAGGACCTCTCGTTACAGACATCGCACCGGGATATGATCACATTACTGCCGCTATCGGTGGCGCTGTGGCTGCTATGAACGGAGCTGCATTCCTCTGTTATGTAACACCGGCAGAACATCTGGCACTTCCGAATGTTGATGATGTAAAACAGGGAATCATTGCTTCCAAGATCGCAGCACATGCGGCTGATATTGCCAAAGGTGTCAGAGGAGCAAGAGATATTGATGATAAGATGGGTGACGCGAGAAGAAAGCTTGACTGGGAAGCACAGTATGCATGCGCACTGGATCCTGATACAGCAAGAGCAATCCGTGACAGCAGAAGTCCGGAAGATGACCACAGCGATACATGCAGTATGTGTGGAAAATTCTGCGCAGTCCGCAGTATGAATAAAGCGCTGGCAGGAGAATATATTGATATTCTGTAAATATTCAGAATTATAAAAAACTGCAGCAAGGTGTCTGGTTATGGACATTTTGCTGCAGTTTTTTATATAACAAGAAATTGTATTTTCTATTATAAATAATAGCCTCCGGGAGAATGCGAGCTCGATGAGGCACATTCGTCAAATACAGTGCAAGCAAAAATCTGTACTTGGGTTCACCGTATATGCAAAAAAGGAACCGCAAACTGCAATTCCTCTTCAAGAGCGACAGACGGGGTTCGAACCCGCGACCCCGACCTTGGCAAGGTCGTACTCTACCAACTGAGCCACTGTCGCATATCTTAAGTTGTTGTTCTGTGTTATGTGTTCCTCAGAACAATACATACTATACTACGTGAATTAGTTTTTGTCAACACTTTTTTTAAAAAAGTTTTTTGAATTTTCTAATTTTCGCAAATGCTTATAAAACATGCAATGATAAAAAGATGTTATTATAGAACATTTTTGACTATATCCACCAGATAATGCTATAATAAAATTGATTGTGATGTCTGTAAAGACGTCATAAAAATACAGGAAAGAATGAGGGTAGGGATATATGGCAGAATGTAAGAAAATAAAGGCAGCACTCCTCGGATTAGGAACCGTGGGCGGCGGTGTTTATAAACTGGTTCAAAGACAGAAAGAAGAAACGGTAAAAAAATCAGGAGCGAATCTTGAGATTACAAGAATCCTTGTACATAATATGAACAAACAAAGAGAAGGCGTAGATGCCTCTCTTCTGACAGATAACTGGAAAGAAATAGTAGAAGATCCGGAGATTTCGATTGTGATTGAAGTAATGGGAGGAATCGAACCGGCGAAGACGATGATTCTGGAAGCACTCTGCGCAGGGAAGAATGTAGTGACTGCGAATAAAGATCTGGTGGCAGTGCACGGAAGAGAATTACTGGATGCAGCACAGGAAAATCAGGTTGATTTCCTCTTTGAGGCGGCTGTTGCAGGCGGTATCCCAATCATTCGTCCGCTGAAACAGTGTCTTGCAGCGAATGAGATTGATGAAGTGATCGGTATCGTGAACGGAACAACAAACTACATCCTGACAAAGATGTTTGAGGATGGCATGGACTTTTCAGAAGCGCTGGCAAAAGCGACAGAGCTTGGATATGCGGAAGCAGATCCGACTGCGGATGTTGAAGGTCTGGATGCTGGAAGAAAAGTTGCAATCTTAGCTTCCATTGCATTTCATTCCAGAGTTGTATTTGACGATGTATACACAGAAGGAATTACAAAGATATCTGCGAAGGATGTCGCATATGCAAAAGAATTTGGCAGTGTGATCAAGCTTCTCGGAGTGGCACATAACAGAGAAGATGGTATTGAGGTTGCAGTTTATCCGATGATGCTGCCGAAGAATCATCCGCTTGCATCTGTCAGAGATTCCTTTAATGCGGTTTTTGTACACGGAGATGCATTAGATGATGCGATGTTTTACGGAAGAGGCGCCGGAGAGCTTCCAACAGCCAGTGCTGTTATGGGAGATGTGATCGACATTATCCGCGATATCCAGTTCTCATGTACCGGACGAATCAGCTGTACCTGCTACAAGAATACACCGGTCAAGAGTTCAGATGATGTGAAAAATAAATTCTTTGTACGCATGCAGGTAACAAACAAACCGGGCGTTCTTGCACGAATCGCCAGCATGTTCGGTGAGCACAAAGTCAGCATTTCCAAAGTGATCCAGAAGGTCATTACAGACGGAGTCGCTGAACTTGTTATCGTAACGGAAGCAGTAAAAGAGTATCATATGCAGGATGCGTTGATGCATTTAAGAGAGATGGATACGACACAGGAAATCAGCAGTGTGATTCGTGAGTATTAAAAGTCGGATATATTTATAAGAAAGCCGGGAAGTTCATGAGGAGGGAAACATAAGATGCGGGAGAGAACGACGCTTGGATTTTTGTTTAAGCAGATCAGCACAATTTACGAAAAAGAATTTAACCGCAAACTACGTACGCTGGGAATCACAGCTTCACAGTGTGCGGTGCTGGATTATTTATTTACAAGCAGAAAAGAGCATGTAACCCAGAGAGATATTGAAAAAGCGCTGAGTCTGCGTAATCCGACTGTGACAGGACTTATGAAACGACTGGATGAAAAAGGATTTATCCTTGTAGTACCGAGCAACGAAGATAAGCGTTGCAAGAACATTTACCTGACTGAGAAAGCATATGATATTCAGAGGAGGATGGAAACAGACCGGAAGAAACTGGATAAGATGCTGACACTGGGAATGAATAAAAAAGAAGTAGAAGCATTGAAAAAGATGCTGGATCGTGTACTGTATAATATAGCCGAGCCTTAGAGGCCGGCTTTTTTTACTGTTTTTCTGTAATACATGAGCTGACTTTACATAGATTTAACATAGATTTCATCTGATTTGCATGTGCATTCGCTAGAATAGCAACGATAGTAAATTGTACAGCAAAAAGGAGAGAAATCAATATGAATGAAAATATGCAGATTGTATTTGGTCTGCTGGGGGGACTTGCAATCTTTATTTATGGAATGAATATGATGAGCGAGTGTCTGCAGAAAGCAGCTGGAGAGAAGATGAAAAGTATTTTGGCGTTACTGACAAAGAATCCGGTTCTCGGTGTGCTTGCCGGAGCGCTTACAACGGCAGTTCTGCAGAGCAGCAGCGCCACAACGGTCATGGCAATCGGATTTGTCAGTGCAGGACTTATGAACCTGCCACAGGCAATTTCTATTATATTTGGTGCAAATATCGGAACAACCATGACGGCACAGATTATTGCATTTAAGATCAGCGATTACATATATATCATTATTTTTGTGGGATTTATCATTGCATTTATTGCAAAATCAGAAAAAGCAAAAAGTATAGGACAGACGATATTTGCATTCGGTCTGTTATTCCTTGGAATTGAGACAATGGGAGACGTCATGAAACCGCTGGCATCCAGTCCGATGTTTACACAACTTATTGCAAGTGTAAAACATATTCCGGTTCTTGGAGTGGGAGTAGGTACATTAATGACGCTGGTCGTACAGAGTAGTAGTGCAACCATCGCAGTCTTACAGAATTTTGCAGCACAGGCAGGACCAGACGGTATGACAAGTATTCTTGGACTTACTGGTGCGATTCCGATCCTGCTTGGAGACAATATCGGAACAACGATCACGGCACTTCTTGCAAGTATAGGACAGACGAAAGATGCAAAGAGAACAGCCGTGGCGCATTGTATTTTTAATATATCAGGAAGTTTTTTATTTATATGGTTTGTGAAACCATATGCTACACTGATCCGTTTTATTTCACCAAAAGGACCGGAAGTGGAAGTGATTTCCAGACAGATTGCGAATGCGCATACTTGTTTTAATATTACAATGACACTGATCTGGGTATGCCTGATTGGAGTGATGGTGAAGATTGTTATGTTCCTGATTCCGGATGGAAAGAAGACCGAATCAGATCCGTTTGAGACATTATATCTGGATGAGAATGTGAAAAATCAGCCGGCAGCAGCGCTGCAGCTTGTCGCAAAAGAGATTTTACATCTGAGCGATCAGGTGAAAAAAGTTCTGCATGATACGGTGACTGTCGTAAAAGAAAATCAGATGCAAGGTGTAGATAAGATACAGGAGGAGAGTGCGAAAGTAACAAAGCTCACAGATAAAATCACAGATTATCTGGCAGGATTATTTTCTTCCGGACTTTTGACCGAACAGCAGGCATCCCAGACAGCGGGACTGATGTATGTGCTGGGAGATGTGGAACGAATCGGTAATTTAAGTGCCGGAATTGCATTATCTATGAAAGAAAAAGAAACAAACCAGTATAAATATTCACAGGAAGCGATGGATGAACTTGCAAAATGTCTGAAAACTCTGGAGAAGATGTTTGATTCAGCGACAAAGGCATTACGCGGTGATACAACAGTAGAGCTTGAAAAGCTGATGAAGCGCAAAGACAAGATTGTCAATTTGGACATTATGATGCGCAAATCCCATATCCAGCGTGTCAACAAAGGAAAATGTAAAGCGAGTCTGACAACACCATTTACGAATATTCTTCATTTGATTGACCGTATGGGAAACAGTTGTATCAACCTGGCTGATGCGGCTACAAATGAAGTGGCATTAAAATATTTCCTTCCCAAAGATGAGATGACAATGTAAGAATCGAGGCAGAAAGAAAATTTTATAAAGTATAAGTTATTAAGGTTCATGCAAAAATAAAGCATGGACCTTTTTGTTCCTCCTTAATGAGAAAATGGTATGAATAAGTCTCCTTGTAATTTTAATACATGTATGATAAATTAGTAAATGTAAATGATAATCAAAATCAAAATCAAACAAGAAAAGGCGGGAACTCCAAAATGCCAGTGGAAGTTGTAGCATGTATGTTAGCAGATAAAAATAGTTGGAAGAGATTACAGTTTCAGTTAATCCTGCAATGTGCCCCATTGTTCAAAGGATATAAAGTAGCCTGTATTACGAATGTCCGCAGAGAGGATATGAGAAATATGCATCTGCTTCTTAATGGAACGGGAATCTGTTACCGTGCACTTACATTTTGCAGAGACAAATACCTAGTGTTGTTATATCGCCCGGCACAGTTAAAAACATATCTGAAACAACCGGAAGTGAAGACGTTCCTTGCTGATTACGGTTATGAAGAAAACAGTCTGGAAAAAGTGCTGGAAAGACTTTCGTTAAGAGTACGGGAACATTCAAAAAATGAGATTGAATTTCCTCATGAAATCGGAATTTTCCTTAACTATCCACTGGAAGATGTCAGAGGCTTTATTGAGCATAAAGGACAGGACAGTCTCTTTTGTGGATATTGGAAAGTATATCATGATCCGGAAAAAGCAAAACTTACATTCTGGACATACGATAAGGCAAAGGACTGTGCAGTAAATGAATTTCTGGCAGGAAAGACAATTCGGGAAATTGTAGCATAAGACAAAAGACAGCAAGAAAGGGGACAAATCGATGAGTGTTGTTATTATAGGCGGAAATGAAAGAATGGAACATCAGTATAAACAGATCTGCAAGAAATATAAATGTAAGGCAAAAGTATTTACCAGAATGGCGGGCAATCTGAAGACACAGATCGGTCAGCCGGATCTGATCATTTTGTTTACTTCAACAGTGGCACATAAAATGGTACACTGTGCGTTGAAAGAAGCAGAGCGTTACAATATCCGTGTGGAGCGTACACACAGTGCAAGTGCAAATGCACTGGAAAATGTTCTCGTTGAATGTTGTGGTTAATATAATATATAGCATATAGCAGGATATCAGGAATAAAAGAGCCTGAGATGTATAGGCTTAAAAGAGGAACGCAAATTGCGACGTTTCTCTTTTTTTTATAATATTTTCATGTTAATATGAAAAAGACAGCTTGCAAGGAGGATACATTTTTATGAGTTATGCAGACAAAGTTTTTATAGATATGTGCCGTGACATCATCGACAATGGCACAGATACCAGGGGAGAAAAGGTCCGTCCGAAATGGGAGGATGGGACGCCGGCTTACACAATTAAAAGATTTGGAGTGGTGAACCGCTATGATTTGTCCAGGGAATTTCCGGCTCTGACGCTCAGGAGAACAGCGATCAAGAGCTGCACGGATGAACTTTTGTGGATCTGGCAGAAGAAATCGAATAATATCAATGACTTGCACAGCCATATCTGGGACAGTTGGGCAGATGAGAATGGCTCAATCGGCAAAGCATATGGATATCAGCTTGGCGTGAAGCATCAGTATAAAGAAGGCCTGTTTGATCAGGTTGACCGTGTGATTTATGACTTAAAAAATAATCCGTACAGCCGCAGAATTATGACAAATATATATGTACATCAGGATCTTCATGAGATGAATCTCTATCCATGTGCATACAGTATGACATTTAATGTGACGAAGAAGGAAGGACACGATAAGCTGACATTGAATGCTGTTTTAAATCAGAGATCGAATGACGTGCTGACAGCAAATAACTGGAATGTCTGCCAGTATGCGGTGCTTGTGCATATGCTGGCACAGGTGTGTGATATGGAAGCCGGAGAACTGGTACATGTGATCGCGGATGCGCATATTTACGACAGACACGTGCCGGTAATAGAAGAACTGATCGCAAGAGAACCGCTTCCGGCACCGAAGTTCTGGCTGAATCCGAAAGTAAAAGATTTCTATGATTTTACGAGAGATGATGTAAAACTGATCGATTATGAGACGCATGAGCAGATTAAAAACATTCCGGTTGCAGTTTAAAAAAAGAAAGGGCGAGATAAGATGAAATTAATAGTTGCAGTTGATAAAAACTGGGCGATTGGAAAAAACAACCGCCTGATGTGGAGCATTCCGGCAGATATGAAATTTTTCCGTGAGACAACAAAGGGGAATATTGTTATTATGGGACGGAAAACACTGGAAAGTTTTCCACAGAGCCAGCCACTTAAAAACCGGGTGAATATTGTAATCAGCAAGAATCCGGATTACAAAGTAAAAGACGCGGTTGTTGTACACAGTGTAGAAGAAGCACTGGAAGAAGCGAAGAAGTACGAGGGAGAGACATTCGTAATCGGTGGGGAGAGCATTTACCGTGCGATGTTAAAGTACTGCGATACAGCTCTGGTTACAAAGATTGATCATGCGTATGATGCAGATACTTATTTTCCGAGTTTGGATGAAGATCCAGAGTGGAAGATGACAAAGATCAGTGAAGAACAGACATGTTTTGATCTGGAGTATTATTTTACGGTATATGAGAGGATTTAAAAAGAAAGATGAGAATACTGAGTATTACGGCACAGAAGCCAAACAGTACCGGTAGTGGCGTGTTTTTGACAGAACTTGTAAAGGAATTGGCAGCAAAAGGACAGGAACAAGCAGTAGTTGCCGGTGTTTATAAAGAAGATAAGACAGAAGTTCCGGAAAATACAAAAATATATCCGGTTATTTTCAAGTCAGAGGAGCTGCCGTTTCCGATTGCGGGAATGTCGGATGAGATGCCTTATGAAAGCACGAGATATTGTGATATGACAGAAGAAATGGCAGGGCAGTTTGCAAATGTTTTCCTGACGAAGATCAGGCAGGCAGTAAAGGAATTTCAGCCGGATCTGATCTTAAGTCATCATCTGTATCTGCTTACAGCACTGGTGCGGGAACATTTTCCGGAACTTCCGGTATATGGTTTCTGTCATAATACAGATCTTAGACAATTGCAGAAAAATGTGCTAAAACAGGAGTATATCAAGGCGCAGATTGCGAAGCTAAACCGGATTTTTGCTTTGCATGAAGAGCAGAAGACGCAGATCTGCCAGATGTTTCATGTAACAGCAGAACAGGTGGAAGTATCTGGAATGGGCTATAACAGTCATATTTTCCGTGATCTTCATATCCGGAAGGTTCCCGGAAAGACGAAGATTGTGTTTGCTGGGAAAATCTCAGAGAAGAAAGGCGTAGAGAGTCTGATCCGAAGTCTTGCTTATCTTCCGTATGAAGCAGATAAACTGGAAGTATATCTGGCTGGCGGCGCAGGAAATGAGACAGAGTATGCAAGAATCTGCAGACTGGCAGAGAAGGCACCATATCCGGTTCATTTTCTTGGAAAACTGGAGCAGATGGAGCTGGCAAAAGTATATAATACATGCGATATCTTTGCACTACCATCTTTTTCGGAAGGATTGCCGCTTACAGTGATCGAAGCACTTGCCTGTGGCGACCGTGTTGTGATGTCGGATCTTCCGGGAATCCGCGAATGGCTGGATACATATGCGCCGGGAGCGGATATCCGATATGTAGAACTTCCACGGATGAACCGCGTGGATGAAGCAGTTAGAGAAGAACTTCCGGCTTATGAGAAACGCATTGCAGAATCATTGCAGGAAAGTGTAGAGGAAAAGTGTACCAGACCGGCTGATGTAAGCCGGATCTCCTGGGGAAAAATTGCAGAGAAAGTTCTGGTATAGTGCCATACAGCTTGATGGATATTGTTCTTTGCAGTTAAAAATATATCAGTTGACAGAAGATATTCAGAAAGTTATAATTGTATTACTTATTTGAATGAGTGAAACAATAGATAGATTTTATAAATAATTGTGAAAATGCTATGACAGGGAGGAGTACATAATTTACAGATCCACAGAGAGAAGATGGCTGGTGTGAATCTTCGTGAAGTGATTATGGAAGTAGCCCCCGAGCAGTGAATTGAAAGCGAAAGCAAGTAGGCTTCAACGCAGTCCCAGCGTTAGATGGGAACGATATCGGATGTAGGAGTCCTGTATCGGCAGAGTGCAGAGACAAAAGTTTCTGAATTTAGGTGGTAACACGGATGAGTAATTCGCCCTAAGCATAGAGCTTAGGGTTTTTTTAATGCCAAGGAGGTTGTGCAGATGAAAAAAATCAGTGGAAACAAATTATTAGTAAAGGCTTTGAAGGAAGAGGGCGTAGACACATTATTCGGCTATCCGGGAGCCTGCACGATTGATATCAGTGATGAGTTATACAAACAGGATTATACGAAAGTGATCCTGCCAAGACAGGAAGTTGCGCTTGTGCATGAAGCAGATGCATATGCAAGATCTACAGGAAAAGTCGGGGTGTGCCTTGTAACAAGCGGACCGGGTGCGACAAACCTGGTGACAGGAATCGCGACTGCTTATTATGACAGCGTACCACTTGTATGTTTTACCGGACAGGTATCCAGACATCTTATTGGAAATGATGCATTTCAGGAAGTCGATATTGTCGGTATTACGAGAAGTATTACAAAATACGGAGTAACTGTACGTAGAAGAGAAGATCTCGGACGTATTTTAAAAGAAGCATTTTATATTGCGAGAACCGGAAGACCGGGACCGGTATTAATTGACCTTCCAAAAGATGTTATGGGAGAGCTGGGAGATGCAGAGTATCCAGAAGAAGTAAATATCCGTGGATACAAACCGAATACACATGTACATATCGGACAGTTAAAACGTGCACTGAAAATGCTCGGAAAGGCAAAGAAACCGCTGTTTCTTGCCGGAGGTGGTGTTAATGTTGCTCATGCACAGGAGGCATTTACAGAGCTTGTGGAATGCACACATGTGCCGGTAGTAACAACGGTTATGGGAAGAGGAGCAATTCCAACAAATCACCCACTTTATATTGGAAATCTTGGTATGCATGGCGCTTATGCGTCCAATATGTCAGTAAATGAATGTGATCTGCTGTTCTCTATCGGAACAAGATTTAATGACCGCATCACAGGTAAGTTACATTCTTTTGCACCAAAAGCGCAGATTGTTCATATCGATATTGATACAGCTGCCATTTCAAAAAATGTACAGGTCGATGTTCCAATCGTAGCGGACGCAAAAGAAGCAATCGATAAAATGATAGAGTATGTGACAGAGTGTGACACAGAAAAATGGCGTGCACAGATTGAAGCATGGAAAGAAGAACATCCGATGAAGATGAAGAGAAAGCCGATCATGACACCACAGGATGTAATCGATACGATCAACAAGGTATTTGATGCAGCAATTATCGTGACGGATGTTGGACAGCATCAGATGTTTACAGCGCAGTTTATAGAAATTACACATAAGAAACAATTACTGATGTCCGGTGGACTTGGAACGATGGGATACGGACTTCCAGGTGCGATCGGAGCCAAGATCGGTAATCCGGATACACCGGTTATCTCTATTTCCGGTGATGGCGGTATGCAGATGAATATTCAAGAACTTGCAACAGCGGTGCTGGAAGAACTTCCGATCATTTCCTGTATTTTCAATAATAATAATCTGGGAATGGTTCGTCAGTGGCAGAAATTATTCTATGGAAAACGTTACTCCATGACCTGCCTGCGAGCGGGAGCAGCATGCAGGGGAAAATGCGGTGAAGTTCCATGTCCGGAATATACACCGAATTTCTTGAAACTTGCAGAATCCTATGGAGCGAAGGGAATCCATGTTTCAAAAGTGGAAGAGATTGAACCGGCATTCAGAGAAGCAATGCAGAGTAAAAAGACGCCATATATCATTGAATTTGATATTGATCCGGAGGATCTTGTATATCCGATGATCCAGCCGGGCGGTACATTAGAAGATATGATCATGGATTGTTAAGCAGGAAGGAGAATGATTATGAGTGGAAATAAAATGAAAAAACGCTGGATTTCTTTATATGTAGAAAATCAAGTCGGTGTCCTGTCTAAAATCTCAGGGCTGTTTTCGGGAAAATCTTACAATCTGGACAGTCTGACTGTTGGAACAACGGAAGATCCGACTGTGTCACGAATGACGATCGCGACCGTCAGCGACGATGAAACATTTGAACAGATTAAAAAACAGTTAAACCGTCTGGTAGAAGTAATTAAAGTCATTGATTTTACGGATGTATTTGTCAGAATGAAGGAAATTCTCTATGTAAAAGTGCAGAAATGTACACCGGAAGATAAGGTAGAACTGTTCCAGATTGCAGAAACATTTAAAGCAAAAGTTATTGATTATGGTAAAGACAGTCTGCTTCTTGAATTTGTACAGACAGCGACAAAGAATGATGCAGTAATCAAACTTATGAAAGAAGAGTACAAGAGTATTGAAGTTGTCCGTGGAGGAAGTGTCGGTATTGAATCGATTAGCATGATGGAGCGATAAATAATTTTGTGAAAATTGTACACATAAAAAACAGAGTGCACTCTTGAATTTTTATATAGACAGTATTATAATACTTGCATACAATGATGTTGGGACAAAAGCCTCAACTATGATGCCTGCGGATTGTTTCGTGTTAAGTGGTATCATAAATATATATAATTGTAAAAGGACGGAGGAATAGAAAATGGAGAAAAAAGATATCGATTGGAGTAATCTTGGATTTGGCTATGTAAAGACAGATAAGAGATTCGTATCAAATTATAAAGACGGATCATGGGATGAAGGTGTATTAACGGAAGATGATAAGGTTGTCATCAGTGAATGCGCCGGAGTACTGCAGTATGCACAGACATGTTTTGAAGGCCTGAAAGCATATACGACAGAAGATGGACACATTGTAATGTTCCGCCCGGACTTAAATGCAAAGAGACTTGCTGATTCAGCAGCAAGACTGGAAATGCCGGTATTCCCGGAAGATAGATTTGTACAGGCTGTACATGATGTTGTAAAGGCAAATGCAGCTTATGTACCACCATACGGATCAGGAGCTACTTTGTATGTACGTCCGTATATGTTTGGTTCTAACGCTGTTATCGGTGTAAAACCGGCAGATGAGTATCAGTTCCGTGTATTTACTACACCAGTTGGACCATACTTCAAAGGCGGAGCAAAACCAATCACAATCAGGGTCAGTGATTTTGATCGTGCAGCACCGCATGGAACAGGACATGTAAAAGCCGGACTTAACTATGCAATGAGCTTACATGCAATCGTAGATGCACACGCACAGGGATACGATGAAAACATGTATTTGGATGCAGCTACAAGAACAAAGGTTGAAGAGACTGGTGGAGCTAACTTTATTTTCGTAACAAAAGATAAGAAAGTAGTAACACCGAAATCAAGCACAATTCTTCCTTCTATTACAAGACGTTCTTTGATGTATGTCGCAGAACATTATCTTGGATTGGAAGTAGAAGAAAGAGAAGTATATCTGGATGAAGTAAAAGACTTCGCAGAATGTGGACTTTGCGGAACAGCAGCAGTTATCTCTCCAGTAGGCAAGATCGTAGATCATGGTAAAGAAATCTGCTTCCCAAGCGGAATGGAAGAGATGGGTGAGATCACAAAGAAACTATACGATACATTAACCGGAATCCAGATGGGACACATCGAAGCTCCGGAAGGATGGATTCATACAGTCTGCTAATTACACATCAGTTAGTAAGTTTTAAAAGACTTTATGTGGCGGGGATTTATTCCCCGTCCTTTTTATATGATAGAATTGTGGGAGTATGTATATATCCTAAAAGCAGGAGAGACAATTATCATGCCTGCAAAGAAACCACACGCTGTATACGGAAAAGAGAGATTTAAAATGCTTCTGAATGTTGTGTTTTTAAATGCATATAGTCGTTTGAAAATAAAATTACAATATCAAGATTTAAAATCTGTATTTATAGAAAGTATATCTGTAAATACAGATTTTTTTTGGCGATGAGGAAAATTGGTTTAGTATCCTGAAAAAGTCTGCCGGTGTCATGTTTTATAGGTGAATAAACAGTGTATAACAGTTGACAACAGTTATATACTGTTATATACTGTTTGCAAAGAAGGAGGGCGAAAGATGTATCTGATTATTAATCACTCATCCATGCAGCCGATTTATGAACAGATCGTAGAACAGATTAAAGAGAAGATTATAAATGGAGAATTTTCGGAAGAGATGATGCTTCCGTCTGTCCGTACAATGGCGAAAGATTTAAAAATCAGTGCGCTCACTGTAAAAAAAGCCTATGACGCATTAACAGAGGAAGGATTTGTTGTGACGGTACATGGAAAGGGAAGTTTTGTAGCATGTGCCAATCAGAATATGCTGCTGGAGGAAAAGAAAAAAGAAGTTGAGGCAGAACTGGAAGCGGCAATCCATAAAGGAAGAAGCTGCGGATTGACAGATCATGACTTGACGGAATTATTTGAAATTGTATTGGAGGGTTAGAGATGGGGAAAGATGTGATGATAAAACTAAATCATGTACAGAAGAAATATCCGGATTTTTCGATGGATTGCTCTCTGACAGTATATCCTGGAATGATTACGGGACTGATCGGAGCGAATGGAGAAGGAAAAAGTACGACATTTAAACTTATTCTCGGGCTGATTGGAAAAGAAGCAGGAGAGATGGAAGTGCTGGGGAAAAAACGAGAGTGCAGTAATGATGGAAAACAGCCAGAAAAAGAAATATTACAGCAGACAGGAGTCGTGTTAGCGGAAACCGGTTTTGGAAGTTATTTTACAATTCATGATATTATCCCATTTCTGGAAGACTTATATCCGGAATTTGAAAAGGATAAATTTCTACAGTATTGCGAAGAATATAAACTTCCAATGAATAAGAAAATAAAGGAATTTTCAACAGGAATGAAACGAAAATTACAGATATTTGCAGCAATTACACATAAAGCGAAGTTATTACTTTTGGATGTAAACTGGTGTAACAAGATAGCTTGTATATAGAGTGTATACAGTTGATATGAAATAGAATATAGGCATTATATACACAGATAATGAAAAAATATGTGTATGCAGTAGGGGAACATTGAGTGGGGAATATGAGTAGTAAAAATAATATAGATGGAAAGAAAAAGAACTGGTTTATATCCGATAAGAATATAGATTGTCAATGATTCGAAAGTTTTAGATCTGCTTGACTTGAGCTACGATATCGTAGAGGAACAAGGAATAGATGGTCGGATAATTTGTAGATGTTCATGCCCTGACGGTTGCTGTCAAATGTCTTAAGACTTTTTCATTTTGTTATTTATATATTTCATGATACAATAGTGTTACGAGTTAAATTTGAGGGAGGGATTTCTACGATAGCGCTTTTGGAGAGAATTCGTGAAGTAATAAATAAAAGAATACAAGAGAAAAAGAAAAATGAATTTACAGATTTGGCGCCTATTGATGATATTGAAAATGGAGCTGAATATTTAAAGGCATTACATTGGGCGATAAAGAAAGAGAAAGTTAAAAATATTGCACTGGCAGGCCCATATGGTGCGGGCAAGAGTAGTATCATTGATACATATTTAAAAAAACACAGAATTACTAGAAGGAAAGCTCTTCGTGTTTCAATGGCAACTTTTGTTGAAAATAAAACAGATAAAAATGGGAATCCTAAGAAAATTTCATTGGAACAAGATGAAATAGAATTAGGAATTTTGAAGCAATTATTTTATAAAGTCAATTATAAAAAGATCCCGCAGAGCAGATATCGAAAACTACACAAAATTAATTGGAAACGTGTCTGGGGATATTTGGTTTTGATATTTTTTGTCTTTGGAATAGTAGAATTTATATTTTTTCCAGATACTTTTCAAATGATAATCAAAAAAATAGAAGTGGCAGGGGGAAAATTTGGATTAAAAGGAATGGTTTCGAATAGTATTTTCCTTGCTTTTTGTGTGGGAATATTGGCAATTATCGCTCGAACATATCGTTTGGTGTTGTTTCGCTTTAAAGTAAATGAAGTAAAATTGCCAGCAGAGACCGTTTTGAAAAATTCTGAAACAGCAGCGGAAACTGTATTTAATAAAAATATGGATGAAATTGTATATTTCTTTGAAGAGACAAAGTACAGAATTGTATTTTTTGAGGATTTAGATCGCTTAGAAGATCCATCTATTTTTATTCACCTACGAGAATTGAATATACTATTGAACAACTATGATGGGATTAAAGGGCGCATTGTTTTTGTTTATGCTATTAGAGATGATATATTTACGGATACAGACAGAACAAAATTCTTTGAATTTATTATTCCGGTAATTCCAATTATAAATTCTACGAATTCAGGGGAAATCTTTTTACAAAAGCTTGAGGAATCTGAAAAGAAAGGGATTGTTCATGAAATCTCACAGGAATTTATATTAGATGTATCTCCATATGTTGAAGATATGCGAATTCTTCAGAATATATATAATGAGTTTATTGTATATAAGGAAACGATTCGTACTGACCAGGAGCTTAAATTGTCAGATGAAACAATGATGGCATTGATTATTTTTAAAAATTTATATCCACGAGAGTTTGCGGAACTTCAAATGGAGAGAGGAGTTGTGAAACAAGCTTTTGAGGATAAGCAAAGATATATCTCTGAACAATGTATGCAATGGCGAAATGAGATTGATGAACTTACACAGAAACTGGAAAAATATCATGATGACTGTTTAGAACAAGTTAAAGAACTTAAAACCGCTATGCTTGGTGCTATGGTGGATTGGCAAGGCATTCCATATAGTATTAAGAAAAACTATTGGGATAAATATTCAGTAAGTAAAATAATGGAAGATTCGTTTGAATTATTGCAACTGGCGGAATTAAAGGATGTTGAAATTGAGTATTATACATGGAATAGTTACCAGTCGGTGAAATCTGTGAATAATTTTCAAGAAGTTTTTAAACGATATTATGAAAGAATTAAAAATTTTCAATTTGTCCAAGAAAAAGGTGTTTGTTCAATAAAAGGTGAAATTGAAGATTTGAAGAAGAATATACATGAACTTTCAGGTTGGTCACTTAAAAAGCTGATAGAAAAATTTGGAGTTCATAATGTACTATCTGAAAAAGTTGTTGAAAATAAATTGCTCGTATTTATGCTTCGAAGAGGATACATTGATGAAAAATACGCAAATTATATCAATTATTTTAAGGGGACAAGCATCACAAAAGAAGATATGAATTATATACTAGCAGTAAAAAATATGGAAAAGCTGCCATATAATTATAATTTGACAAAAGTTGGAATGGTTATACAGCGTTTACAACCTTATGAATTTGAACAAAAAAGTATTTTTAATTTTATTCTGTTGGAATATTTATTGTCCGAAGAGAATGATGATAAAAAACGTATGATATTAATCAATCAATTATCTGATAGAACAGTAGAAAGTTGGGAGTTTATAGATGAATTTATTGAGCAAACTCAATATAAAGCGAGACTGATTCAACTATTAGCATTGTGTTGGCCAGATATGTGGAATGATATTGTCCAGAATATATCGATAACATATGAAAGGAAAATTTTTTATTTACAGTTACTTATTGATAACGTGGATACAAAACGCTTATTTGAATTAAATGACAATAATAATATGAGCGGCTTTATAGAGGAAAATCCAGATATATTACAGCAGCTATCATCTATTCAAGATCAAAAGGTGATTTCCTTAATTGAAATACTTGGAATTATTTTCACGAATGTTTCTATTGAAAATGTGTCGGAGGAAGTTTTGAGATATGTTTTTGAAAATCAGTATTATGAGTTAAATGATACGATGATACGTAGGATTGTAGAATTTGAAAATGATACAATGCTTTCAGGTTTAGATACTCGAAATTATACAACAATTATTTCACTGGGATATGAACCGTTAATTAAATATATACAAGAAAATTTGAAACAATATGTGAAAGGAATTATATTAACACCTAATAATACTAAGGAAGATGTTAAACAGGTTATGGATTTGTTAGAAAGAATGTTGGAAAACGATCCAGAAGAGACCAAAATCTGTTTGGAATTAGTGAATCATGAAGAAATTTGTGTAGATGATATTTCTGAATGCTGTGGAAAGTTCGATTCTGATTTTGATAAGGATGTGAAAATTCTTTGGGATGAGCTATTGGATAAAGAAAAAGTAAGCTTGAAATGGGAGAATATCAAATGTTATTGGGATAGATATAAGATTACGCAAGAACTACTTCAATACATTGAAACAAACAGTGAGCAGCTTGCATGTTTAAAGAATCAATGTTTAAAGAAAGAGTTTGCTGAAGAATTTATTACAAGTGCAATTGACGATTCTGCTTTTGAAAAACTGTTACCTCAGTTGGAATTGGAATTTGATATTCCAATTGAGACGGTTGAGAAACAGAAAGTGGAAATTTTGATTAAGAAAAAATATATTCCTTTTGATATTAAAAAATATGATGAAATTAAAGAGGTTTATCCTGATTTATGTCCAGATTTTATTTTGTATAATCAAGCGGAATATATGGAAGTAATGGAAAAAATTCCAATGGGAGAAACATTATTAGAAACACTATTGCTTTCATCTGTTCTCGATTCTTCTAATGCAGAAGTTCTGTTGAATGTTTTTGGAGAAAATTATATGACTACGCATATTGCACAATATTTACTCCAGATAGATGTAAAAATTAGCATATCGGTATTTAATACAGCATGGACATACTTATTAACTGACGAAATAAAAAATAAGTTGATGCTTAAATATTGTTCCATTTTGAATGCACCAGATTTTGAAGAATGTTTTTCAGAGCTTTCAAAAATATATCCTAAATTTGGTGATAGAAGTAAAAGACATAATGCTGAAATGGCAAATACAAATGAAAATAAAAAATTAGCTGACCGGTTGAAAGAAGTGGGTTACATAACTAGCTATACTGAACAAGAAAAAGATGATTTTGATCCAGTTAAGGGAACGGGAGGTAAGAAAAATATTATTTCATGTTGGATAAAAATGGTAAAAATGTGAAAAATGTGAAAAATGGAAACACGATTGCATTCATAGGATAAAGGTGGGGAGAACTCCGCCTTTTCTATAATAAAGTCTACACAGTACACAAGTGTGGATTTTCGTTAAAGTCCCTATTTTCAAGGTATAAAAATAGGGGTACAACTTATCGATATATTTGATGTAACAAGATAGCCTGTATATAGAATGTATACAGTTGATATGAAATAGAATATATCCAACAGAGGCAGACTTCGATTAAGGGATCTGCTTTTCTTTCGCTATTTTTGAAGGAGGTGATGCAGGTGGAGGTAAGTATCCATGAACTTTTAGCGGCGGCAAGGGAGGCGGTGAAATCGGATTATATCAAAGGCGAAAGCATTTTATGTGAAACCAGATATCATCCGGATACCCATTGCATGGTAGAAATAGAGCTGTTAAAAATAGATAACACGCTGGGGAAAAAAGGAGCTTATATCCGGAAATTTTTGACGGAAGATGAGTATTCTGCCATGTTACAAAAGCAGGAAGAACATCTCATAAAAATAAAAAGACAGGCCATTGTTCAAAAAGGAACATTGCGATATATCCCTCTCCCGGAAAGGCTGGATAGCCGCCGGGAGAGGGATATTTTTTAACCGGCTGGGAAAGAAAAGGGAGTGTTCCTCAAGCAACAGCGGTATCAGAACCCCAGAGTTTCCGCAGGTTTTGGGGTGTGGAAACTTAGAAAAGTGTTCAAAACAGGCATTTTTGCAACGATCCGTTGCAGCAGAAAAAG